>JBDLIR010000303.1:0-3349 GCA_039714815.1 Actinomycetota bacterium
TCCATGCGTCATCGTCGGTGACCGGGCGTGACCGTATCGCCTTGCTGCGTTACGAGATCGAACTGTCAGATCGCGAGGCCCTGGAACACGTCCTCTCGAACCTGCGGACGATCGAGGCTGTCTACGACGCGTACCGGCTCGTCGTCTAGAAAGCGGGCATGCACATGACACTCCTCATCGACGCTCGACCTCTCTGGTACTTCGAGACGAACACGTATGTCATCGCTCCTGACAGGGGAGGCCCCGCGGTCGTGATCGACGCACCGCCCGACCCGGAGGGGGTTGCGGCTTTGCTGGCCGCACACGACCTGACACCGGTGGCCGCGCTCGTGACACACGGCCACATCGACCATGTCGGCGGTATCGATGGCGTTGCCGGGACCACCGTAACGGCGTATCTCCACCCGGATGACGTCGACATGGCGCGCCACCCTGGAGAGCAACTCAGGGGACTGCTCGGAACAGGCGTTGACGACATGGGCACCGAAGTCGTCTCCACTGATTTCAGGGATCTTGCCGACGGACAGCGCCTCAACATCGCTGGCATCGGCTTCGACGTTCTTCACACTCCAGGCCACACCCCTGGCCACTGTTGCTTCCATGTTGCCAATGAGGGTGTGCTGTTCTCTGGCGACCACCTGTTCGCAGGGTCGATCGGTCGCACCGACCTTCCGGGCGGCTCCTACGAGACTTTGATGGCATCGATGGTCGCGAAGGTGCTGCCGTTGCCGAACGAAACGTCTGTGCTGCCAGGCCACGGCCCGACCACTACCCTTGCCGCCGAGCGACAGCTCAACCCTTTTCTCCAGGAGCTACTGTGACCGCCTTCCGAGCACCGAAAGGTACATTCGACGTACTGCCGCCCGACTCGCAGTGGTGGCGCGACGCCCAGCGCGTATTCGAAGACCTCGCAGAGCAGTTCGGTTACGGCATGTCACTCACGCCGATGTTCGAAGACACGGACGTGTTCGCCCGAGGGGTTGGAGGCGACACGGAGGTCGTCGAGAAACAGATGTACAGCTTCGTCGACAAGGGCGATCGCCCGATCACGCTGCGCCCCGAGGCAACGGCGTCCGTTGTCAGAGCCGCCATCCAGGCCGGTGGCGTCCAGGGCAGGCTCAAGACATCGTACTGGGGCCCGATGTTTCGCTACGAACGACCCCAGAAGGGCCGCTATCGCCAGTTCTATCAGGGAGGGGTCGAGTACCTCGGATCCGATTCGCCGGAAGCCGATGTCGAGGTGATCGAATTCGGATACAGGTATCTCGAACGGATGGGCGTGCCGAACGTCAACGTGCACCTCAACAGCATCGGTGATCCCGATGACAGGGCTCGCCATCGCCTCGCGATCCAGGCGTTCTTGAGGCAACGGATCAGCGACCTGTCCACAGACGCACGGCGTCGCGTCGAAACGAATCCGATGAGGGTGCTCGATTCCAAGGCTGATCGAGAGGTTGTTGCCGACGCTCCGAAGCCAAACGAGTACCTCGGATCCGCAGCAACTGATCACTTCGAGGCTGTCACATCCGGGCTCGAGTCCCTCTCGATCCCGTACACGCTCGACGACACACTCGTGCGCGGTCTCGACTACTACAACCGCACCGTGTGGGAGTACATACCGACGACCTATGAGGCGGCGCAGTCGAGCGTCGGCGGGGGAGGCCGTTACGACGGGCTATTCGAAGTGCTCGGCGGTAAGCCCACGCCTGCAGTCGGGTTGGCGATGGGTGTCGACAGGATCCTCCTCGCCTCCAACCCGGCAGATGACGGATTTGCGCTCGACGGGTTCATCATCGTCGCGGACGACGCTTTGCGATCCGAAGCGAGGCGGCTCGTATCTGACCTACGAGAACAGAGACTTCGAGCCGACATGACGGATGTACAACGGTCGGTGAAGGCACAGTTCAAAGAGGCAGACCG
Organism: Actinomycetota bacterium; assembly: GCA_039714815.1. Classification (GTDB taxonomy): domain Bacteria; phylum Actinomycetota; class Acidimicrobiia; order Spongiisociales; family UBA5794; genus JAMBLL01. The sequence goes on from JBDLIR010000303.1 coordinate 1,921, forward strand.
AAGCCGGGCACGTGCAGCGGTGATCGTCGGTGCCGAGTGGTCGAGCGGGCTGGTGGCGGTCAAGAACCTCGAAACCGGCGAACAACAAGAGATTCCAGTGAAGGAGATAGGCCGATGGCTACTGGCCTGATGAAGACGATAGGGGCTGGGGAACTCAGCACAGAACAGATCGGCGACGAGGTAACGCTCGCGGGATGGGTGGGGAGGCGTCGTGACCACGGAGGCGTCATCTTCGTTGACCTGCGAGATGCCAGCGGAGTCGTCCAGGTTGTCATGAACCCCGAGGACTCACCTGCATCCGACACGGTTCTCCGTGGGCTGAGGCTCGAGTACTGCGTCCAGATCGTCGGAACCGTGAGAGCGAGGCCCGAAGGCACGACCAACGAGGACATGGCAACGGGAGCCGTAGAGGTCGTTGCGGCCAAGCTCACTGTCCTCAGTGAGTCCGAGGTGCTTCCCTTCCAACTCGACGAGCGCATCGATGCCGAAGAGGCGTTGCGACTGCAATACCGCTACCTCGACATGCGGCGCTCACGCATGGCCGAGAACCTCCGGGCGCGATCGGCGGCGATCAGAGCGATGCGCAATGTCATGGACGAGGAGGGCTTCCTCGAGGTCGAGACTCCCACGCTCATCGCATCGACACCCGAAGGTGCGCGTGACATGCTTGTGCCGTCACGGCTGAGACCCGGCAATTTCTACGCCCTTCCGCAGTCTCCCCAGCTCTTCAAACAGCTCCTGATGATCGGGGGCGTCGAGCGGTACTACCAGGTGGCGAAGTGCTACCGCGACGAGGACTTCCGCGCCGACCGACAGGTCGAATTCGCCCAACTCGACTTCGAGGGAGCGTTCTGGGGCCAGGAGGAAGTTCTCGAGGTGCTCGAGAAGGTAGCCAGGCGGGTCGTGGTCGACCACCGCGGCGCACCCGTTGAGGGCGAATTCGCGCGGCTGACCTACGCAGAGGCGATGGAACGCTACGGCTCCGACAAGCCGGATCTGCGATTCGCGATGGAGATCGTCGATCTATCCGACGCGTTCTCATCAACCGAATTCAAGGCGTTCCAAGGCGTTCTCGATGGTGGGGGAGCCGTCCAGGCGATCAACGCGGGACCGCTCGGCCTTGCGCGCTCTGGTCTCGACGCCCGGGTATCGCGGGCTCAAGAACTCGGCGCGAAGGGCCTCGTGTGGATGGTCGTCGAGGAGGGTGGAACCGTCCGCTCTCCTGTCGCCAAGTTCCTTGCAGAATCAGAGATCGAAGCGATCATCGCTGCGTGTGGTGCACAAGCGGGCGATACGTTGCTGATCGTCGCGGACAAGGTCGCGGTCGTCCACAAGGTCCTTGGCCAGCTTCGTCTCGACCATGGAAAGCCGGCGGACAACGACGAGCTGGCGTTTGCGTTCATCGTCGATTTCCCCGTATTCGAGGTCG
>JBDLIR010000304.1:0-3340 GCA_039714815.1 Actinomycetota bacterium
AAATGTTCAACGTCGAAACACTGGTCAACAGGGACGCGGACATTGACCGGGCCGTACGCTGTGGCTACCTCAAGGCAGCCGAGTCCCTTTTCACAGCGGCAAGGTTGATCACTGCCGCATCAGAGAACAGGATGATAACGAGGGTTCCCTCGAGCAGCGTCTGAACCGCGCTCCCTCGCAACTCGAGTGACATCGATTGCGGTGTGGCACCCTGGGCATCGAGGATCAGGCCGACCACGACACCGGCAGCTGTGAAGATCATGGGTCCGGTGATAGGGGAATGAGACAGGCGCTTTGAGAAAAGTGCGTACGCGAAGAAGAGGATCGCGATGACCGGTGCCCAGTACATGTCGTCTCCCGTCAGACCGGAATCGAAAGCGTAGTCCCGACAGTCACTGAAGGCCGGTAGCGTGTCACAGACGGACGCCCGCGGCAGTAACGAGCACAACGGCAAGACCGAGCGCCATCTGGGTCCATCCGATGGTCTTTGCCGGAATCGGTGGGCGGTTCAGCGACACAACAGCGACGACGCCGACGAGGCCCACGGCGACAACGCTCAGCCAGGGGACGACGCCCAGAGCCGCCACGGTCGCGATTGTGAGGATCGAGGCAGCTTGGATGAGATATATCTTCTTCGTTTCGGCGGTCTTCCCTTTCGAGCGGCGAACCTGACCCCGGACCAGGACGATCGCGGCAACGTCTCGGGCTGCGAGCACGAGCCAGAGACCGAGGGATTCCGCCAGGCCCCATCCACTCGAAACCGTGATCACAGCGACTGTTGCGCTCATCGCGATCGCTCCCGCGAGTTCGGCGAGCAACGCATGGCTCCTGCTGTAGGCATCTGCGCGCAGCGCCACGAGAGCGAACGGAACGGCGAGAGCTACGGGGATCAGGAAGGGGCCCTGGGTCGTGATGAGCGCTCCGATCACGCCGGCGAGCGCAAGACCACCGAAGATGATGCTGAACACCAGCGCCAACGTGGACCTTGGCAACCATCTCCGTCTCACGAGGTCGGATGAGAGGATCTTGACCGGGCGCCTTGCGAGGAAGATGCCGAGCGCGGCTGCCGATATCTCCCACGCGGATGCCGACGGGGCGACGAGCAGTCCGAGCAGGATCGGCTCGAGCGTGAACCCCCAGCCCCCATGCTCGGTAGGCAGGGCTACAGATCGGATTCTCGGCCTGATCGGTGTGTCAGCGGAGGTCCGCCCGTCGGGAAATGCCATGGATCGAGCCTATGCGACCGTGTCGATCCAGGAAGCAAGGTCCGAGATCACCTCGTCACGGTTGATCTCGTTGAGGACCTCGTGGCGTCCCCCTTCGTACAGGTGGACGGTCACATCGTCAGTGGGCATGTCGTGCACAGCTTGCACCGAGCGTTGATAGGGAACGAACGGATCTTCGGTGCCGTGGAGCACGGCCACCGGCATCGTGAGCTTGTCGATGTCGGCCGCGAACTGGTCGAGTGCTTCGACCTCAGCCTCGAGAAGCCCTCGCTTGTACTGACCGTGGTAGACAAGCGGGTCCTCGGCATAGGAGGCGCCCGCAGCCGGGTCCCGCGAAACGTCGAGAGGGTTGAATTCAACATGAGGGAGTTCGGGTGCAACAAGGACATCACGCGCCCACTGCCAGTCACCGATCACCGACCCGCAGAAAGCGATGCCGGAGACCTCTTCTGGCCACCGTTCCCCGAACCGCCCCGACAGCAGGCCACCCATCGAGTGACCGACGAGAACGAAGGGGATCCCGGGATGCTCCGTCCGAGCGATCCCGGACAGGGTGCGGAGATCGTCGACCACGTGGTCGAAGTCGGTGATGAGTGCTCGCTCTCCATCCGAACGTCCGTGGCCTATGTGGTCGTCTGCGTACACGACCGCTCCCCTGGCCGTGAGCGCCTCAGCGACGTGGGCGTATCTGCCCCCGTGCTCGGCGTACCCGTGGACGATCTGGACGATCCGGACTGGCCGATCATTCGGCTCCCAGCGTCGATAGAACACCTTGCCTTCTGAACCCTGAAACCGTGCCTCATGCATACGCCAATGCTACCGCCACACGGTGCAGTGAACCCAGGGTTCGTGACGTCCTATATGGCGTCGTCAGCCCGCGGAATGGGATACGTCGTGAACCCAGGGTTCGTGACGTCCTATATGGCGTTACCAGCCCGCGGAATGGGTCGTTGGAGTCCTGGCGCATGCCGCCGAGGGTTGGTACCACAAACCCCGCGGGTGTAAACTTGACGTGTGAAGCCAGGCGTTTACGTTCTCGCGAGACGATGGTTGGGTGTCGTCTTGATGGTCGTAGTTTCGCTTGTCCTCGCTGCGGGTTCGGCCACCGCCGCCACCGACCCTGGTGATGACACCTGGCATCACACGAACGCCGATGGCGAGGTCGTCATCGACCTCTACTTCGTCTACTCGAGCACGTGCCCGCACTGTCTACGAGCGCTTCCGTTCGTCGAGGACATCGACGATTCGATCCCCTGGCTGAACGTCGTATGGCTCCAGGCAGACTCAGGCGACCCGGAAGTGGAAACAGTCGCCCTCGCTACCGCCGCGGAGATCGGCGAAACCATCAGCGGCGTACCGACCTTCATGTTCTGCAACACGATGATGTCCGGATACGACGATGCCGAAGGTGTCGGCGCTGACGTCGTTTCAGGACTCGAAGCTTGCCACGAGTCGTACGCAGCACAGGCCCCTCCCCCATCGACTACGACAACGATGGCACACGAGGTGGCCGTGCCAGGCGTCGGTACAGTGGCGGCTTCATCCGTCCCGCTTCCCGTCTTCACGGTGATCGTTGCCGGCCTGGACGCGTTCAACCCGTGCGCGTTCTTCGTTCTCCTGTTCCTGCTCAGCCTGCTCGTCCACGCGAGGAACCGGACGCGCATGGCCATGGTCGGGGTCACCTTCGTCGTGATATCAGGCGTTCTGTACTTCGTGTTCATGTCCGCGTGGCTCAACGTGTTCCTGGTCACCAGCCAACTGGCGTGGATCACCGCCGCAGCCGGCGTTGTCGCCATCTCCCTTGCGGTGCTGAACCTCAAGGACTACGCAAGGCCGGGTTCGAAGGGCTCACTGTCGATTCCCGAAACCGCCAAGCCCGGCCTGTTCAACCGGATGCGAGGACTCGTTTCGGACGACCGGTTCGTCCCTGTCCTCGGAGCCACCGTTGCCCTGGCGATCGTGGCGAACAGCTACGAGCTGCTGTGCACCGCGGGGTTACCGATGGTCTTCACGAGGGTTCTCACGCTGAACGACCTGTCAACGCCCGGCTATTACGGGTACCTGGCCCTGTACAACATGATCTATGTCATCCCGTTGCTCGGGATCGTCGTCGC
>JBDLIR010000305.1:0-3331 GCA_039714815.1 Actinomycetota bacterium
GAGCCTTTTTGGGTTCAAATCCCTCCCTCTCCGCCAAGTACGAGGAAGCCCCCGATGTCTATGTCGGGGGCTTCCTCGTGCGATCTATCGGTTCTCCGGGCTGGAGTGCACCTTTCTCCGCACTGGAACCCTGGATACGCGAAGACAGGTCCAGATTCCCGGAATATGAGTCGTGTCGTATAAAGTTATATGTAGTGATATCCTATAGATAGATGTCCAGGTCGTCGGAACCTGGACCGAAGGAGATAGTGATATGGCACGATTCATCGACCCGTTCCAGGAGATGGACCGCATGTTGTCCGCAGCCGCGGACAAGGCACGCGCCGGTGTGATGCCGCTCGATGCGTTCGAGAAGGACGGCGTGTACACGTTGCGCTTCGATCTGCCTGGTGTCGACCCGGACAAGATCGACGTGACGATCGAGGACAAGGTCCTCACAGTGAAGGCTGAGAGGGTTTTCGAGGACACGGTCGGCGCGAACTGGATGCTTCGTGAGCGTCCAACCGGCATTCACAGCCGCCAGGTGCGGCTTGGTGACAGCCTCGATGCAGCCAAGGTCGACGCAGACTATGTGGAGGGCGTACTGACGGTGACTCTCCCTGTTCGCGAAGAGGCGATGCCTCGCAAGATCGACGTGACGTCTCACAAGCGGGAAGCGATCGAGGCCACGACTTCGTAACTTCCGGATTCACGCGCAACTGGGGGGCGAGGGTGAATGAGGGGCGCCGGATACTCCGGCACCCCTCATTCTTCGTTCTTTGGGCTGGAGCCGTGATAAGTGACGGCTCCAGCCCTGGGTTGAGCGTTACGACGCCGACCACTCAGTGACGAGGCGGGCGAGAGTTGGGAGGGGGATGCAGCCTGACCCGAGGACCGTGTCATGGAATCCCTTGATGTCGAAGGTGTCCCCCATCCCGGCTTCAGCTTCGGCACGGATACGCTGGATCTCGATGCGGCCGATCATGTACGACACTGCCTGTCCAGGGAACGACAGGTACCGGTCGATCTCCTCGGTGATCTGGTGCAGTGTCATCGGTGAGTTAGTAGCGACGTAGTCGATGGCTTGCTGGCGGCTCCAGCCAAGGGCGTGCATCCCGGTATCGACAACAAGGCGGCACGCTCGCATGGAGTCCGCCTGGAGCATCCCAACGCGGTCGAGTTCGCTTGAATAGAGGCCCATCTCGTCTGCGAGGCGTTCGGTGTAGAGACCCCATCCCTCTCCGTAGGCAGAGATGAAGCCGTTTCGTCGGAACGCAGGCATCGAGTCGCCGAGTTCCTGGGCGATCGCGATCTGAAGGTGATGGCCTGGGATGCCCTCATGGAACGCTGTCGCCTGGATCTCGAAGGTGCCCCATGACGTTGGATCCGTCGTGTTCATGAAGAACGTTCCCTCACGTGACCCATCCTCAGCCGGCGGGTAGTAGAACGCCACGGGTCCGTGCTGGGTCTCCTGCACAAAACAGTCTGACAGAGGCAGCCTGCCGAACCAGTCTCCCATAGCGGCCTTGGCCGCGGTGAAGGCTTCCTCCGATTGTGCCACGACGTCGGCACCGTTCGTGTGGTGTAGGTCCGGGTCATCTCGCAGCGCAGCGAAGATCTCGGCGAGATCCGTGGTCCCGAGGAGCGGGCCCGCGATCTCGCGATACTCGTCTGCGAGGCGGGCAATCTGTTGAAGGCCGACATCGTGGATCTCTTGTGCGGTCATCTCCAGAGTGGTGTATCGCTCGAGCAATCTGGCATACAGGTCGTCGCCATCGGGAAGTGCCCACAGCCCTGCACGTTCATCGGGCCTGGCAATAGGACCAACCTCGTCACGTACCGCGTCACGGTAGCGGGCGAACGCAGGGCGGATCTCGTCGGTGATGATGGCGGCGGCCCTCTCCTTCCACGCAGCGATATCCTCGTCTGAGTAGTCGGCAGGCATCTGTGCCTTCAAGAAGGCGTCCTCTTCGACCGGTGACGCGAGGATCGCATCGATCTGGTTGACCGTGGCTTTGACGGCGAACTCGGCATTCACCCTGCCAGAGGCGATGCCTTCACGGAGGCGCTGCGTCTGCTGGTCTATCATTCCGGCGATCGCCGAGTACTTGTCGAGCATCATCTCAGCGTGCTCGGGGGTCTCTACGGACATCTGCGGGATTGCTACCTGGAACACGACCTGTATCCCGAAGATCGGGTCGATCCCGAGTTCCGCCTGGCGCATCTCATCGATCGCCGCGGTGGTTTCGCACTCGTAGATCATCGTCTCACGGGTCGCCTGGTCGTCCGATGACAACGTGGCGGCGTCGAACTCCCTCGCCCTGGAAGCGAAGTCGCGCAAGCGAGCGATCTTTGCATCTTCTCCGGCACGACTCAGATCCTCTACGCGATCCATATACCGATAGTCGCCGAGCATGTGAGCCTCACTCGGTTGGACCTCCATCAGGTAGTTCCAGTAGTCGTCAGCGAGTTGGCGCAATGCTTCGTTCACAGAATCTCCCGTTCGTGCGTGTGCATATCGTATGGCGACAAGGTTCGCTGTATCGCATCGTGCGCGGTGGTGGGCGACCGGACGCGGTCGCCCACCACCGCGCACCGACCAAGGATCAACCCACCGACGGCGTCTCGTCCTCAGCGAGGATTCTGTAGATCTTCCGCCTGGCCTCGACGAGGACCTCGATCGCCCTTTCGATCTGATCGTCTGACCCCGCCCGTGCGATCTGCATCACAGCCGCACCGACCTGGAACCCGGCCTCGCGGAGGTCTATGAGTTTGTCGCTCAAGCCCCCCGTCATCCGCTCCCATGGAGGTGCCTCCTCGGTGAACTCGACGGCGGCGGCTCCTTCTTCGGTGATGGTGAAGATGTTCCTGCCGTCTCGCTGCTCCGACCGCACGAGACCTTCGTCTTCGAGTTGCTGGAGCGTCGGGTAGACCGACCCCGGGCTCGGGTTCCAGACGCCGTCCGTGCGTTCCGCGATCTCCTGGATGATCTGATAGCCATGCATGGACTCTTCGGCGAGCAGGTGCAAGATCGCGATCCGTACATCACCGCGACCGACCTTCGGCTTGCCGGGGAAGAAGGGGCCGGGTCCCATCGGGAACTGACTCCGTGAGCCACGGTGTTTGCCAGAGCCGTGGTGTCCTCTTCCGCGATGCTTCTTGCTGGTCATCATCATGCGTCGCTGTCCTGACCACGGTGGTGTCATTGCGTATGTCATGGTGTCCCCTTTCAAGACCCTACGAACAGTATCGCGATATATCGCGATACTGTCAATGGCTTTGAGTGAGATATCTCGATTTTCGACCTCGTCGCCCGGTGTCTGAGCGAGTCAGATCGGATGCGAGTGAAGGG
>JBDLIR010000306.1:0-3330 GCA_039714815.1 Actinomycetota bacterium
ATCTTGCCGAACTCGATGGGGTGCATCGAATAGACCACCATCCCGTACTGACCCGGGAAGAACCCGAATCCGTACGCATCGTCCGGTCCGCCGATCGTACTGTCGTTATTCAGGTCGAACCCAGACGGGATACCGGTGTTGGATGGGGCTACGAATCTGTAGGGATAGACGATCGGATCAGCGCCCCGCTGCGACACGCCCAGGTAATTGTCCTGGAAGTACTGCGCGGCGAGTCCGCCGGCGTCGAAGTCGAACTCGTTGATCAGCAGCACCTCGGGCCGCGTGCGCTGGATGATCTCGGCGATCACCGCAGGCTGAGTGCTGCCGGGGGCCGATAGCTCGGCAACGAGATCTCCCTCGTTCGACCGATTCATCGACGCATTGAACGTCGCGAAACGAACATCTCCCTTCTTCAGGGACTCGATCGCGTTCTGCCAGGCGCTCCGGAAGCTATCGAGCGCTCTGGTGAAGTCGTCGGCCGCGGCCTCCGACACGCCTGCCGCGTAGTCGTCTTCGGCTGCAGCGATCTTGGCGGCGTCTCCATCGGCTGCGATCGCGTCGTCGATCGCCGTCCGTGCCAGCTCGTCCGCGACCTCAACGAGAGTCTCGATGGCGTCGGATACGCCCTTCGCCTTCGCGAGATGCACGATCGCCTGCTTGAAGCCGTCGAAGACGCTATGTCCGTGCTTGGGATCGAGCGTGTCTTCGCCGGTCCATAGGTCTGGATCGAGGGCGCCTTCGAGAGCCTTGATCGCCCGTGCAATCGCCTTGTCGTCCTTGTTATTCCCCGTCGGCAGCAGCCCTTGAAGATCTTCGAGCACCTTCTCGGCCATCCCCATCGGATTCGCCATGTCCAACCCGACGAGTACCGGGTCGTGATCCGACGATCTCCACTCGTCCGCCTTGTACAGCTGGGGCGGGTTGAAGTCGTTGTAGTCGAGGCCACTCGGCTCGTCGGCGTTGATGTGCCAGAAGGAAGCCTTCGTCACATCGTCGGTGAACGACGGACTCGACAAGGCATGATCGAGGTATCCGCTCTGGCCCTGGAAGACGAAGGAGTACTCGCCCTTGCCGTGGAACAGCTGGATGAGATCCGTGTACCCGGCCGCCTCGATGGCGTTCACCGGATCCTCCTGGGCATATGCGTTCAGGTCGCCGACGATGATGGAATCGGGGTCGCCGCTTCCGGTCGGGTCGGTCGCCAGCCAGGCGGCCTGCGCCGCGGCCGCTGCCGTCCGTACGCCGTTGCAGTTGCCCTGGCCGTCACCTGCGTCGGGATCGTTCTCGGGCGCGGACGCACAGGACGAGCCCTTCGACTTGAGGTGGTTCACGGCAACCGTGAACAGTTCACCCGTCGCAATCTCTTCGAACGTCTGCGCAAGCACCGGCCTGTTCTTGTCATCGTTGAACGTTGGATCGACCGAAGAGTCGAGGATGGCGAACCCGCCAACCGGCGTCACCTCCGCCGGCTGATAGATGAGCGCGACACGAATGGCATCGTCGCCGATCGCCCCCGTCGCTATGTACTCGTACGAACCTGCGCCGAGCTTGGCGTTCAATCCGGCCACGAGATCGGCCTGTGGAGCATCACCCGGAGCGTTCTCAAGCTCCATGAGTCCGAGAACCTCGGCGTCGAGCGTCGCCACGGCGTCGATAATCTTGGCTCGTTGCCGGGCGAATTCATCTGCCGTATCTGCTCCACGGCAGTCCTGATCTGACGACGGGCCGCAGATCGGGCCCGAGTCATCGATCGTCGTGAAGTAGTTCAACACATTGAACGCTCCCACCTGGATCGATCCGCCGACGCCAGGGGGCCCACTCCTCGCGTTGGACATGGCGAAGCTCACCGGACCGGTCGGATGTATTTCGTAGATGCCCTGAGCGCCGAGCACGCCGGTTAGCTCCGGGATCGTCGATCCGCGGCGAAGCGTGTCGCCCGCTTGCAGGTACGGGGGCGGCCATGGTGCGAACACCCTGCTGCCGTCGTCCAACTGAACCTGACTGCGGTTGTTCAAATCCTGTAGAGCCGCAGTCGGCCCGCCGGGAGCAACCACGTTGGTCGGGTTGTCCAGCACTCCTCCGACGGACAGAGTTGCCTCACCGGCGAGATGCCATGCGGCGTTGTTCGTGACATACAACTTCTGCGCGATGTGGACATGCATGCCCTCGTAGAACTCGAGGTCGGTAACGGCAGACACCGGCAGGCTCACACTTGCCGTCGAAGCCCCACCAACCTGGTCGGCACACTCGGAGAGATCGGTGATCGCAACGAGCTGGGTCATCCCGGCGACCTCGTCAACCGTGCCCTTCACCCGGACCACGTCACCAGCCTCGACATCGACTCCAAAGCCGTTGTCGAAGACAAAGATGCCCTCCGACGTGAAGGCGCTCCCATCGACGTCCGCGTCCTCTTCCTGAAGGAAAAAGCCGTTGAGTTCCGTTGCCGCCTGGAAGTCGCCGACAACCACACCCTCGATCACGTGCTTGATGCCATCCTGAGGGCTGGTCAGACCCAGCCCCTGGATGTCGTGAATGAGCGACTGCGTGCCGTCGCTGCACGATCCAAAGTCGGGATCGACCGGAGGAGGCACGCCGCCGCCTCCGGCAGAAGAAATCAAGATGTTCTGGAACGCGACCGCCTCAGACCCGCCATTGAACTGAGCGGTCAACGTCAACGTCAACGCACTACCGGTACCCACCGCCGTAGTCAACGTCGCCAAATCATTCGTCAACATGTCCGACCCGACAAACATCGGGTCATCCAGAGGGACGCTGGCGCCACCCTCCATCGTGTAAGTGTGACTCCCGGCCTCATCCACCGACGACGCAAACGCCGTCATCGTCGGGCCACCATCAATCGAGTACTCCCACACAAACGTGTCCGACGCCTCGAAATCGCCCATCGCCCCCATATCGATCGACAAACTCAACCCAGACCCACCAGAAATATCGAACACCCACGTCGCCGACACCGGCCCCGCATTCTGCGGATTCTCGGTATCGATCACCCCGAAGAACTCATCCGTGTTGCCGTCCTTGATGATCCCCAAAGTATCCGGCGGGAAAATCACCAAACTGTCATCAGCCACACCAAACGGAATCGAAGACGACACCCCACGCTGATACTTCTGGAACCCATCACCAGCAGACGCAAACGCACCATTGAACGGATTCGTAAACGACACCAAGTTCTGCGACCCCGAACCCACCATGTCAAACGCCACCGGACCTCCGCCGCCTCCGGCAGAAGAAATCAAGATGTTCTGGAACGCGACCGCCTCAGACCCGCCATTGAACTGAGCGGTCAACGTCAACGTCAACGCACTACCG
>JBDLIR010000307.1:0-3328 GCA_039714815.1 Actinomycetota bacterium
TAATGAACAGTACGCCCGCAACGAGGTAGGCGAGAGTGATGAATACCTGTGAGAGTGATAGGTCGTTCATCGTCATTTACCAGGAACTTTCTTGAACATCTCGAGCATGCGGTCGGTGACGAGGAATCCGCCGACGACGTTGATCATGGCGAAGACAACGGCGAGGAATCCGAGGATCGCTGCAGCAACGCCGCTGCCGGTGGCGGCAGCGATGATCGCTCCGACGATCGTGATGCCTGAAATGGCGTTCGCACCCGACATCAGCGGGGTGTGGAGTGTTGGGGGGACACGCCTGATGACCTCGAACCCGACGAACGAGGCGAGGACGAACACGACGATGCCCTGGATGAATACTTCGCTCATTAGGCGCTTTCTCCGGACTCTGGACTGTGTGTGATTGCGGGGCCGACGACAGCGTCGTCGGGGTCGAGGGCGAGGACGCCGTCTACGACCATTCGTTTGATCATCTCGAGCTGGTTGCGGCCGTACATGCGGCTCGCATCGGCTGCAACCCTGGCTGCGAGGTCGGTCGGGCCGAGCACCCGGACACCGTCGATGTTGACCTCTTCGTCCGGCTGTGATCCTTCGACGTTCCCGCCTGAGCCAGCGGCCATGTCGATGATGACGGAACCTGGTCGCATGCCTTCGACAGCGGAACGGTCGATGAGCCGGGGAGCGGGACGGCCGGGGATCTGTGCTGTCGTGATGATGAGATCGCTGTCGGCGACTGCCGATGCGAGAACCTCGCGCTGTTTGGCAGCGGTCTCGGCGTCGACCTCTTTGGCATAGCCGCCTTCATCCATCTTCTGGGTAGGGGCTTCGATGAACTTCGCACCGAGGCTCTCGACCTGTTCTTTGGTCTCCGGCCTGATGTCGTAGGCGCTCACGATGCCGCCGAGCCTCCGGGACGTGGCGATCGCCTGAAGCCCTGCAACGCCGACGCCGAGGATGAGCACCCGTGCAGGGGGCACGGTGCCTGCAGCCGTGACGAGCATCGGCATGAACTTGGGCATCTCGGTGGCACCGAGAAGGACCGCTGCGTATCCGGCGGCCGTCGCCTGCGAGGACAGTGCGTCCATGCTCTGTGCGAGCGTTGAACGGGGAACCATCTCCATGGCGATCGTTGTGACACCACGCCGGGCGTACTGTGCGAGTTCGTCGTCATGGTTTGTGGGGTCGAGGAGGCCGATGACGATGCCACCGTCCCCGAGTGCGTCGACGTCGGAAGCGTCGACAGGGCCGACCGTGCATACGAGGTCGAGCGGTGCAGCATCTTGAAGCGATGCGACGACGCGAGCCCCGACCTCTTGATAAGCCTGATCGGGAATTCCCGAGAGGTCACCAGCACCTGATACAACGGCGACGTCGAACCCGAGTTCGACCAACGATGAGACCGAAGCCGGTGCCGCTGCGACCCGCGCTTCGCCGGAAGATGTTTCCTTGCGAATCCCTAGTTTCATAGTCAGGAATGGTACGGAGGAGAGGAAGCAAGTGGCAGATGACGGATCTCAACCGTCAGCCGTTTTCCGCTCTCCGCTTTCCGCCTTCCGCTTTCCGGCTTCTGGCTTCTGGCATCTGGCATCTGGCCGTGAGCTGTCAGCTGTAGACTGCTTGCTTTATCGCCGCCTGTGCTTCTTCGCTCAGCGGTCGCAGCGGCGCCCGTGCTGGGCCTGGCGCCATGCCGGCCAGCGAGGCCGCGTACTTGGTTCCCGGAACGCCGTGGGGTTCGACAACGGAAATCAGCGTTTGGAGGCGGTCCTGTGCTTCGGGATCGCCTGCCACGGCACCAGAGACGGTGGCGAACGCATAGTTCGAGCTCGCCGTTATCGCTCCGTAAGCGCCACGCGCAACGCTGTCCGCCAGGACACGCGACCTACCTGCATAGACGATGAACGACTCGTCCATGATCCGGGCGAGCGCATCGAGGCGCGTGGTGTCTCCTCCCGAGTCCTTCATACCGATGATGTTGTGATGCCCTGCGAGTTCGGCGACCGATTCACAGGGGAGTTCGTATCCGGTCACATTCGGCACGGAGTAAAGGACCACGGGGAGCGGAGAGACGTCGGCAAGCGACTCGTAGTAGTCGACGATCCACTCCCTACGGCCTCGCACAAGGGTCGTCGGCGTCACAACGAGCACGGCATCAGCCTCGGCATCAGCTGCTTCACAGATCTGACGTTCGGCCTGACGTACCGACTCGGCGAAGATCCCAGCGACGATGACGAGATCTGGGAACGCCGTGCGCGTCGATGTGACCAGTCTGGAACGCTCTCCAAGTTCGAGGTACGGGCCTTCGCCTGTCGACCCGCCGATGAGTACTCCCCGTGCGCCTGCGCCGACAGCGACACCGACATTGCCGACGTGCGCATCAACGTCGATCTCTGCGTCGTCGCCCATGGCGGTGACGAGTGCGGGCATGACCCGGGGCCAATCAGCCGTCATGCCTGATATTCCCCTGACGTCACATCGCCTCCCTGCCCGGTCCAGTCGGTATGGAACCATTCCCCGCGCGGTCTGTCGATGCGCTCATACATATGGGCGCCGAAGTAATCCCGCTGGGCCTGGATGAGGTTCGCGGGAAGCCTGTGTGAGCGATACGAATCGAAGAAGGCCAGGGCTGAGGCATAGGCGGGTGTGGGAATGCCGGAAGCCGCAGCACGGGCCACGGTGCGGCGCCACCCCGGGACCGCGTGCTTGATCTGGGTGGAGAAGAACTCGTCCAACAGGAGGTTGTCGAGGTCAGGCTGGTCCCTGTACGCATCGGTGATGTTGGCAAGGAACCGTGACCTGATGATGCACCCTGCCCGCCAGAGTCCGGCGATCGTGGCCGCATCGAGATACCAGCCGTAGGCAGCGCTTGCGGCATGGATGAGCATGAAGCCCTGGGCGTATGAGACGATCTTCGATGCGTAGAGCGCATCGTGGAGGTCATCGACGGCGTCCCCGTCCTTGAACGCGGACGGGTCGATAGGGGTATCGAACACGGAAGATGCGACCGCCCGTTCGTCGATGAGCGCCGACACCATGCGGGCGTACACGGACTCACCCACGAGGGTGACGGGCATGCCCTCTTCCATCGAGGAGATGACCGTCCACTTCCCTGTGCCCTTCTGACCTGCAGCGTCGAGGATCAAGTCGACGGTCGGTGTGGAGTCGTCCTCGGTGTGCGAGAGAATGTCGGCGGTGATCTCGATCAGGTACGAGTCGAGTTCCCCATTGTTCCACCTGGCGAAATGCTCCTGCATCTGGGAGGTCGTCAGTCCGATGCCTCTGCACATGATGTCATAGGCCTCTGCGATGACCTGCATGTCTCCGTACTCGATGCCGT
>JBDLIR010000308.1:0-3328 GCA_039714815.1 Actinomycetota bacterium
CCACAAAGAGTAGTGGAGTTCGTGAAGGGTCCAGTTATCCACAGACGGTGGCGAGTCCCTTGCCGATCTGGTCGACATGTGCTTCACATCTGGTAGGAACCTCTACCAGTCGGTGGTTGAGCGAGGTTCCAAGCGTTTCCACGAACTTCCAAGCTCGTCGGTTGCGTATCGCTCCCACGACACGATGTAGACCAGGTGTCTCTGATCACACCGTTGCGATTACTCCGAAATCGCTGCACAGGGACAGGTTCTTCGCGTAGAGTTTGTACTAGAGCATGCCTTCCGAGGTGGGCATCGCGGGCGTCGGCGAGCGCGAATCGGGCCAGGCAGCGTACTGTGCGCACGCTCTGCGCGCTCGAAGGAGTTGACATGAGCGACAACGATCAGGACACAAGCGCCATGAGCCGAAACCTCGATCTCGAAACGGACGCGGGTCTGCCATTGCTCCCGGACGATTGCGGGCAGGATGCGGAAGATCTCGTCTACGACGAGACGGGGGCTCTGACGTATCGTCGTCTGTCGGATCCAAGGATCCACGGATCGGTAACGCCTGGGCCGGCGATGACGATCCCGCTCACCCGACCCTGTTCCTTGGCAGCCTTGAACGGTTCGTGGAACATCACGATCAGGCCGAAGATCGGATTCTTCGCAGGGCAATTGCGTGGCCCTATGCGTCTTGAAGCGGTCGATGGTGTGCTCAGGGTTTCAGGCGACCTGTATTACAAACAGTGGGCGTTCGCGTCGTCTATGTTCGGGGGACGGATGGTGTTCCCGCGTGGTGACTTCGACCTGGGGGAGGACGCGGCCATCAGCCCCGTGGCGACCGCCACAGCGATCCCGTATTGGAACCTCAACTGGTACCCGCACTACCCGTTCGATGAGTACTCGTGGTACTTCCGCAGTACCGGGGCGTCCTATTCGGGCGGCGAACTCTATTTCCCATTGATGCGACACCTGTGGAACAAGTCGACCCAGGAGTTCGTATCGACGGAAGCGGGATGGATGCGGTTCACCTGTAGTCGATCGATCGTCACGTCACGCTGGTACCCCCAGCCGACGATCAAGATGACCGGAGAGGCGATGATCGGTGGCAAGCTGCATGTCGTCACCGCAACCAAGACGTCCCCGTACTACAGGGGAAGCGTCGTAGAGGTCGATGTGATGACGAACAGGTCGTGGCCCGCATCGGCGGGCGGGAACACGTTCACCGGTTCATACCGGGGAGATGGAATCGACCTCGCGATCCGCATGAGCCATACGAACGTTCCAGAGGACAACACGCTCACCGATGGCGAGATGCATACGTTGCTGAGTACCTGGCGTGACATTGCCGACATCGACAACACGTGGCGCATCTGGACGCTCGTTGGGTCGAAACGATCTGGCAGCAACACATTCGGCCTGATGTTCGACCAGACAGCTCCACATCGTGAGGGGTGTGTGAGCTACTCCGACGCCACCTTCGGATCCTCCTCGACGTTGCAGCCTGCAATCAAGAACAAGAAGCTCGGCGAGGTTCCCGTGGGGCACCTCCGGACGCTTGTCCATGAGGTCGGGCACGTGTTGAATCTCTATCACCCGAAACACGATGTCCACAATCCAGGTATCGGCACGACGATCATGAACCAGACAGGTGATGTGATGGGGCAGGCAACGGCCGGGAACCTGTATCCGGACAATGCCACGTTTGCATTCAACGACCACAACCGGACGTCGTTGATCCATTCGCCTGACCCTCAGGTCGCACCCGGTTGGAAGCCGTTCGGCTGGGGTCACGGATCTCTGTTCAGCGGGCTGAGCGAGCCGACGGACAGCATCGGCCTCCACCAGACGGCATCGGACGAGGTCGGGCTCCAACTCGACATCGAGGTGCCACCGAGCGTGGTGCGCGGTGAGTTCATCGTTGCCAACGTGACCGTGACCAACCGATCTGCCTCGAGCGTTCTCGTCAGCTCGGCGTTGAACCTGTCAGAAGGTGACCTGGAGCTCGATGTGACAACGCCATCGGGACGGGAACTGGTGATCAGGGATGTCGTTCAGGTGTGTGGACACACGGGCTCCGTCGAGCTAGGGGAGGGGGAGTCCCTCCGCAAGACGGTCCAGTTGTTCTACGGGAACAACGGCCACGTGTTCGACGAAGCGGGGCGGTACGGGTTGAGAGCCCGCTTCGTGGCCGACGCTGGCGCAGAGACCACCATCGACTCAGGCGTCGTGTCGACAACGGTGACCGAACCGGCAACCGATCGCGACCGTGAAATGGCCGAGCTCTCGATGGATCGGGACGTTGGTCTGAGCATCGCGCTGGGTGACTTCACGCATCACGACGAGGCGAAGTCGAAACTGCAGGAGATCTCGCAGGAGTACGCAACGACCGATACCGGGACCGCCGCGGCGCTCGTCCTGGCCAACTCGTACGGCAGAACCTTCCGCGATGTGCGCAAGGGTTCCGTTCTTCGCAAACGCAACACGGCAGCGGTGTCGTCCGCCATCGACCGCGCGATGGAGGACATCGATCTCGTGCATCTCGCACAGATCGCCACGACCATCCCCTCAGCTGGCGACAGGGAGGCTCCCGTGATCGCCGAGCTCATGGACCGGATGTCTGCCGGTGGCGCCGCGGCGCTCGACACGACGGACTCTGAAGCTGCTATTAGGATCCTGGAGGACTTCACAGCCTGACGAAGGGAGATCAGCTCCTATGGCCGATCTCGTCGACTATCGCGTGTCGTATGGCGAATGCATCGGTTTCTGTACGTCCGTGTTGACCATCGATGGGTCCACCATCGAACTCGTCCAGACGAGTGAACACCCGCCCGAGCCGAGCCGTCGATTTCTGGGGATTCTCGCTGCCGACCTCGTTGAGGAGATTGATCGTGCGGCCGCTGTGGTGCAAGTTGAGCGGTTGGAACGCGTGTACGGAGAGCCAGACGCTCACGACGAAGGAGCGGTGACCGTCAGGCTCCACGCGAGCGGTGGAATCACCGCGCACAGCTACTCGCGAGGTATGCCACCAGATGATCTGGCCGCGCTGGACGCGCTGCTGAGCCCTGTCGTGCTTGGCTGGATCGATGGTGACCCTCCGCCGGGTGCGTGGTTCAACGAGATTCCGTAGGCGTCGTCGCACCGTCTGCCACCGTGGCGCGGTCACATGTTGTCGCTCGGACACCTGGCCCGTGCGATGTGGCGCATCGGATCGCACTCCTTCGTAGAATCGCCTTGACGCAGGCAAAAGAGGAGAGCGCAATGCGGATAGCTGATCGGATCGCCAGGTTGGGAACAGAGACCGCCTTTGCGGTGTCTGGTGAAGCTGCGGTGTTCGCACAAGCTG
>JBDLIR010000309.1:0-3299 GCA_039714815.1 Actinomycetota bacterium
GCCGGCCCCTTTGCGCGACATGAAATTCCCCTCGACATAGAGCAGCACCTCATCTGAGTCGACGTTCGCATGGTTGTACGGTGCGGGGATCGCGTCGGGGTGATAGTCGAAGAGTCGCGGCACGAAGGAGCACACGACGACCCCTGGCGCCTCGAACGTCTGGTGGACGGGGGGTGGCTGGTGGATGCGACCGGTGATCGGCTCGAAGTCGTAGATCGAGAGCTTGTGCGGATAGAGGCATCCGTCCCAGCCAACGACATCGAAGGGGTGGTGCTCGAACACGAAACGCGTCATCCCTCCCCGATGTTTCACCAGGACATCGACGTTCTCTTCTTCGCGCAGCAGTGGCGCAGTCGGCCCGTGGATGTCACGTTCACAGAACGGTGCATGTTCGAGGTACTGGCCCTTGCGCGACAGGTATCGCTTCGGTGGCCCGATGTGGCCCCTGGTTTCGAGGATCAACGCACGAACCGGTTCTGACGAGGAGTCGACTTCGTATCGGTGGATCACCGACGCAGGGATGACGAGATAGTCGCCCGGTCCGAATCTGATCGCTCCGAAGACGGTTTCGAGTGTTCCCGTTCCCTGTTCGATGAACACCATCTCGTCGCCTGTCGCGTTCTTGTACAGGCTGGAACTGTCGCTGCCGACGAAGTAGGAGATGGCGCAGTCTTCGTTGGCCATGAGCACGGCGCGAGCCTTGACGGCGTCGCCGCCGGCCTTGAGCTGATGGGTTTTGAAATGCCTCGGGCGGAGCGGATGATTCGGCGTGGTTTCCTGATCCTCGTGCTCCACCGGCTCGATGGACTTGAGGGCCGTTGGAGGGAACCTGTGGTATAGCAGCGCAGAATCGAACGAGAAGCCCTCCTCTCCCATCAACTCCTCTATATACAGCGAGCCATCCGGTTGGCGGAACTGCGTGTGACGTTTCGGTGGAATGTCGCCCACGGTGCGGTAGTACGGCATCTGTCTCCTTGGATCGTGAGCCCATGGTACGCCTCTCCACGGCCGTTGGCTTGCAGCTTGCAGGTGTGCGGTTTCGCTGTGCAGTGGGTTGCTCGTGGTGGCATACTCACGAGTGAAGCACATCAAAGGACTGAGGACATGACTGACACCGATCTCACACTACGGGCCAGAGAGTTTGCGTCGAAAGATCCGTTCCCGATGAAGGGTTTCGGCCCTGCTGAGTGGTGGGTCGGCAACGCGTTCATGACAGCGCAGGCGTTCCGGGCGCTCCTCGGGATGGAGATCATCGGATACCGGGGGCCCGAGACCGGGGTGTCAGACCGCTCCTCGTACCTGCTTCGCTCGGATCAGATCCAGTTCATCGTGACCGGTGCCCAGGACGGGGATCATGAGATCGCCGAACATGTCAAGCTCCACGGGCCCGGCCTCAAGGACATCGGCCTTGCTGTGCCCGATGCACGGGCCGCTTATGCCATGGCTCTTGCGAACGGCGCAATGCCACATCGCGAACCGGAAGTGATCGAGAACGATGTCGGCCGCATGGTGGTCGGAACCATCAAGGCGTACGGGGACACCGTGCACTCCCTGATCGAATGCGAAGGTGCCGATCCGCGGTTCGAACCCCGTACAGACACGGTCGCACGCACCACGGGTATCCATGCGATCGATCATGTCGTGGCGAATGTCGAACTCGGCAAGATGAACGAGTGGGTTGAGTTCTACGAGAGGGTCTTCGCTTTCACGATGCTGAAGCACTTCGATGATGACGCGATCTCCACCGAGTACACGGCTTTGATGTCGAAGGTGATGCAAGGCGGTGGGGGAGTGATCAAGCTCCCGATCAACGAACCTGCGCAGGGCAAGAAGAAGAGCCAGATCGAGGAGTACCTCGATTTCTACAAGACGCCGGGGGTGCAACATCTTGCATTGTCGACCGAAGATCTCCAGACGACGATCGCCGACGTCCACAGCAGGGGCATCGAAACGATCTACGTGCCTCACGAGTACTACCCGGAGGCGAAAGAACGCCTGAGCGGCATCGATCTCGACTGGGAAAGGATCGAAGCGCTCTCCATTCTCGTCGATAGCGACGACGACGGATATCTCCTCCAAACGTTCACCAAGATGCTCCAGGACCGTCCAACGGTGTTCTTCGAGTTCATCGAACGTCGTGGTGCGACGGGCTTTGGCATCGGGAACTTCAAGGCGCTGTTCGAATCCATCGAACGAGAACAAGCCAAGCGAGGGAATCTGTAAGGCAGATACCAGATGCCAGATGCCAGATGTCAGAACATCTGGAATCTCGGTTGTCTCATCCGCAACATCGGTCTACTGTTGGCTTCATGAGCGATACGCCACAACCCTCCGCGTCCGTATTCGACACCATCGAGCCATCTGAGAGCACCAAGAAGCCGAAGCTCAAGAAGAAGTACTACGAGGATGAACTCGAGCACCTTCAGACGGAGCTCGTGAAACTTCAGAGCTACGTCAAGGATGAGGGACTCCGAGTCGTTGTCGTCTTCGAGGGCAGGGACGCCGCCGGCAAGGGTGGCGTCATCAAGAGGATCACCGAACGTCTCAACCCCCGAATCTGTCGTGTTGAGGCGCTCGGCACGGCGACTGAGAGAGAGAAGACACAGTGGTGGTTCCAGCGCTACGTGAGCAGGTTGCCTGCCGCCGGCGAGATCGTGCTCTTCGATCGGTCCTGGTACAACAGGGCGCTCGTCGAACCGGTCATGGGGTTCTGCACTGACGAGGAATACAAAGAGTTCCTGAGGTCATGTCCTGAGTTCGAACGCATGATCGTCCGGTCAGGGATCATCTTGATCAAGTACTGGTTCTCGGTGAGTGACGACGAGCAGGAACGTCGCTTCCAGGCCAGGCTCGAGGACACGACCAAACGGTGGAAGCTGAGCCCGATGGATCTCGAATCACGAGCACGGTGGATCGAGTTCTCCAAGGCCAAGGACATCATGTTCGATCACTCCGACATCAAACAGGCGCCCTGGTATGTGGTCATCGCTGAAGACAAGAAGCGTGCACGGCTCAATTGCATCAGCCACTTCCTTTCGATGATTCCCTACGAGGACCGAACACTCGGACCGATCGAACTGCCGCCCCGCCAATCCGACATCGGATATATCCGGCCACCGATCAGCGAACAGACCTTCGTCCCCGAGAGGTATTGACGGAAGGCGGGCTCGCTGCGCTCGCGGATCGCTCGCGGGCTCGCTTCCAGATACCAGATCGCTCGGCTGGCGCCTCGCTTCCAGAAAGCCTGACGGCTGACGGCTTCTCTGCTGGCATCTGGAATCTGGCATCTGGCATCTGGC
>JBDLIR010000310.1:0-3297 GCA_039714815.1 Actinomycetota bacterium
ATGTCGGCAGATTACCGCCGAACCATCATTCTGTGGGCCGGGGTACGCGTATACAGCCACACGAACCCTGGGTTCAGGTGACCTTCCATTCTGTGGGCCGGGGTACGCGTATACAGCCACACGAACCCTGGGTTCACAGCGCTAGCGGCGGATGAGGCCGGTGAAGGCGAGGGTGAGTTGGCGGCGAATCGTGGACTTGACGTCGTCGGGGGTGGTATCAGGGACAGCCATGAACACGATGAATGCCGTGGCGATGAGCGAGTACACGAGATACGCCGCCTCCATCTGGTCCACCTTCGCCGACACGCTTCCTTGTAACTGGAGCGCCCCGATCGCCACGGCGATCTGGACCAGCGCACGCTCATCCAGAGACATCAGTTCCTCTGCAAACGGCCCTTTCCCTGGATCGAGTGTCGTTCGGAACAGTTCCCTTAGAACGTCTCGCCCAAGAGCCAACATGGAATCGACATAGGCGTCGATCACCGGCATAAGGCCATCGACAGGATCGGCAGCCAGAAGGTCAAGAGCGGACGCTGCGTGCTCGATTGCGACATCCATTTCCTTGGTCACCACTGCCAGCAGGACCGCGCTCTTCGTGCCGAAGTAGTTGTAGACCGTCCCGGGCGACACACCCGC
The DNA here is from genome assembly GCA_039714815.1 of Actinomycetota bacterium. Classification (GTDB taxonomy): domain Bacteria; phylum Actinomycetota; class Acidimicrobiia; order Spongiisociales; family UBA5794; genus JAMBLL01. The sequence continues at coordinate 637 of JBDLIR010000310.1, forward strand.
CGCCGAGGCGATCGTCTCGACGGTCGTGGCCTCGAAACCTGTCTTCTGGAACTGACGCTCAGCGACATCCACGATCTCCGCGAACGTCTCCTGCTTCTTGCGCTCCCTGAGACCCGGCACGATCCTCCTTCGGCTCCGATTTTTATAGTCACTACAATATTAGCTATACTCCGGGAGCATACCAAGCGAAAGAATCGAGACGAGCGTGACCCAGCCGATAGTCGTTGCAGACAACCTGACAAAGGTGTACGGCGAGGGGGACACGGAGACCAGGGCACTCGATTCCGTCTCGTTCGCTATCAACCCGGGCGAATTCGTCGTGCTGCTCGGAGCGTCGGGATCGGGCAAGACCACCCTGCTCAACCAGATCGGTGCACTCGAACCGTCCTCGTCAGGCAGCCTCAACGTGAACGGCGTCGAGATCGCAGGGATGTCGGACAGGGAGCGCACCGAATATCGCCGTTCGACGGTGGGGTTCGTCTTCCAGTTCTACAACCTGGTTCCGACCCTGACCGCACACGAGAACGTGGCGCTCATCGCGGAGATAACCGGTGATGAGCCGGAAACCCGTTCGGAAGGGGTTCTCGACAACGTCGGACTGTCCGACAGAAAGGACCACTTTCCCGGTCAGCTTTCGGGTGGTCAGCAGCAGCGGGTCGCCATAGCGCGGGGCATCGTGAAGGATCCGCCGATGCTGCTGTGCGACGAACCAACCGGAGCACTCGATCTCCACACGGGACAATCGATCCTGGAGCTTCTCAAATCCACGACGGTGGGGACGGACCGCACGGTGTTCCTCGTGACGCATAACTCCACGATCGCAGACATGGCAGATCGAGTCATCAGACTGAGCGACGGCATGATCGTCAGCGATGAGGCGAATCCGAACCCTACTCCCCCGTCGGAGCTTCACTGGTGAGTTACCTCGCACGCAAACGCCGTCGCGATATGAAACGGCAGAAATGGCAGTTCATCGCGGTCGGTGTGACGGTCGTCATCGGCGTCATGATGTTCGCAGCTACCTACGACTCCTACCTCAATCTCACCGAGAGCTACGAACAGACGTACGAGCGACTCGCCTTCGCCGACATGACGGTGACCGGTGGCGACGACGATCTCGCAGACACGATCGCGGGAATCGACGGTGTTCTGGCCGTCACGACGCGCCACAGCGCCGATCTGCCGATCACCATCGGGATCGACACACTCCGCGGCAGGCTGGTCGGCACACCCGCATCGGGTCAACCGGATGTGAACAAACTCGACGTACAGCAAGGCGAGTACCTGTCTCCAAGCGGTGAGTTCGAAGCGGTAGCCGAGGTGCACGTGTCCCGCACCTTCGACCTTGCGGTCGGCGACGACTTCACTGTCGTTGTCGGTCCGGGGCAGGAGTTCTCTATCACCGGCATCGCTGCATCGGCCGAGTACATCTGGCCTGCTGCGAGCACGCAGGAGATCTTCCCTGACCCGGAACAGTTCGGCGTCTTCTTCGTCGACGAGGCTCTCGTTTCCCAACTACCGGCATCCGTGTCAGTGCGCGAGACCCTCGTCGTGTACGACGAGGGCGTCGTGGTCGAAGACGTCGATGTCCTCGTGCACGATGCGGCATCTGTGGCGGGAGCGACGAGCATCATCACGCAGACCGACCACCCATCGAACTCGACACTCCAACTCGATGTGGAGGGCTTCGGCGAGATGGCGGTCATGTTCCCCATCCTCTTCCTGACGGCTGCCGGCATGGCTGTGTACGTGCTCCTCACCCGCATCGTCTTCTCCCAGCGATCGATCATCGGAACATTGCGAGCATCCGGGATGGAACCACGCGAGCTACGCCGTCACTACCTTCGCTTCGGACTCTGGATCGGCATCATCGGTGCGGTGGTCGGAGTTCTCGTCGGTGTGGTCGCAGGGTCGCTGATGACCCGGATGTACACGGGCCTTCTCGACATTCCGGACACGGTCGTGGTCATCCGACCGACAACGGTCGCCATCGGCCTGGTCTTCGGCATCGTGGCCGGGGCATTGTCTGCGTTGGTGCCGGCAAGATCCGCCTACGGGATCGCACCTGCGGAGGCGATGCGCGGGGAAGCCCCGTTGATGTCTGGCGGGAAGAGCACCATGGAGAAGATCGTCCCTGCACTCTCGGGGCTCCCCGTGCGAACCCGCATGACCCTACGCGGAATCGGACGATCGAAGAGGCGAAGTCTCTCAACCGTGATCGGCGTCGTGTTGGCGCTCATCCTGATCCTCGTTTCGGGGGGCATGATCGACTCCATCGTGACCATGATCGACAAACAGTTCAACGAGATCGCGCTTCAGGACGCATCGGCCATCACTACGGAGCCGATCACAACCGAGATGGTCGCAAGCATCAACGCCGTGCCGAGCGTGACGCGAGCTGAGCCCGTCGCCTCGTTCGGTGCATCGGTGACGCGCAACGGCGACACGTACGCCACAACGCTCCAGGGCTTCGAGAACGGGACCCGGATGCACGGCTGGACCAACACGTCCGGTGCGCTGCCCTCCGAGGGGATGGTCGCTGGAAAGGGACTCGCTGACCGACTCGGCGTGTCCGTCGGGGACATGCTCGAGGTCGATCTCCCGACCCATGATGTGACGATCGCCCTCGAACTCGTCGACTTCGTCGACGAACCCCTCGGC
>JBDLIR010000311.1:0-3291 GCA_039714815.1 Actinomycetota bacterium
TCATCACTCCTTGCCGAACGGCGCGCCGTATGCGGTGGAGGAGTGTCAGATCTATCGGGCGTTCCGCGTCGGGGAGGGCGTCCACGTCGACGATGAGGTCCTCTGGCGCCGTGATGGGTCGAGCTTCCCCGCGGAGTACTGGTCGTATCCAATGGAGAAGAACGGTGCGTTGACCGGCTCGGTGCTCACCTTCGTGGACATCACCGAGCGACGCCAAATGGAAGCCAGGCTCCGCAACGAGCGCGAGAGAGCCGAGAGCCTCCTGCTCAATGTCCTCCCGGCGGCCATCGCCGAGCGTTTGAAGAGCCAACCCGGTCGAACCCTCGCAGAGCGGTTCGAAGGAGTGTCCGTCCTTTTCGCAGACCTGGTCGGCTTCACGCCATTGTCAGCCAGGCTATCCCCTGAGGTCGGGGTCGATCTTCTCAACGACGTCTTCAGCGCATTCGACACGATGACCGAGGATCGCGGGGTCGAGAAGATCAAGACGATCGGTGATGGCTACATGGTCGTCGCCGGAGCACCAGAGGCGGTCGCGGACCGGTGTGGCACGATGGCCCGGCTCGCCATCGACATGCAGTCCTGGATGAAGAAGAGGGCTGAAAAGGACGGTCTCGGCCTCAGGGTGCGCATCGGCATCAATTGTGGCCCCGCGGTCGGTGCGATCATCGGGACGAAGAAGTTCCAGTACGACCTGTGGGGCGACACCGTCAACGTGGCCAGCCGGATGGAGTCGAGCGGATCGCCCGGTCGGATCCAGATCACAGAGGTCGTCAAGGATCATCTCGGCAGTGGGTTCGACCTCGAGCCCCGGGGGAAGATCGATGTGAAAGGCAAGGGGCTGCTGGATACCTGGTTCGTCGACGCCGCGACATCGTAGATCAGACCTCAGATGCCAGATACCAGATGCCAGATGCCAGACACCAGACACCAGATGTCGGAAGACCGTGGATCGTAGATCGGAAGCCCCCTCCGACTTGGTCGAGGGAGGCAGCAGCTTTCCTCCTCTCCCTCAGCTTGGTGGGGGAGACGAAGAGGTATGAGACGGAGTGGGCTCTTCGAAGAGTCGGCCGGGGACTGAAAACTTCTTCTTTCAATCGAACATATGTTCGACTATGCTGTGATTTCAGCGATGGCGCACGCTGGGTGAAAGAGACAAGAGGACACCGGCGTGGTCGCACACCTTGAACCGATAGCCCCTGTAGCGCCCGTTGAGGTGCGTGACAGGGGAGCAGAGGAGATCTTCTCGCTGTCTCCTGGCCAGATCGCAGGACTCAGCGGGATACCGGGATCGGGGCTCACCCGGGTTGGCCTGTCGCTCATCGCCCCGTATGCATCCCAAGGCCACCTTGCTTATCTCGACGTTCGAGGCTGGGCAAGCCCTCTCACAGCATGGGAACTCGGGATCGACCCCGAGCGCTTCATCGTCGTGCGTGCAGACGACATCGTCACCTGGAGTCGGGTGGTGGGAACGCTCCTCGATGGGATGCGCGGGGTGTACGCAGAGATCCCGCGCGGTGTCAAGGACTCTGCGCTCCGAACGCTTGCAGCGCGGGCCAGAACACGACGAACCCCTCTCGTGTTCAGACCCATTGCGGGCAGACTTCCCCAGGGGGTCGTGCATCTGCATCTCGAAGCACGCGACGTGGAATGGGACGGAACCGAACAGGGCCATGGCGCCCTGACACGTCGACGCACACTGCTCGACGCATCAGGGAAGGCAACGAGGGGAATGGAACGAACGATCGAGATCGAAGATGATGGAACGAACCATATGCGTGTGGTACCCAACCTGGGCGCTCAGACGTCCAGACGTTTCGCCTGACGCGCCACACCAGGCGGTCGATGACACGAACACGGTGGTCGCGTTGAACCCTGTTGCGTACGACGCAGGTGTCAGGGTTGGGATGGGGCGAAGGGCGGCAGAAGCGTTGTGCCCAACGGTGGTCACCATCGAGCGCGACCAGTCCAGCGACATGGCGCGGTTCGAACCTGTCGTGGAGCGGATAGAGTCCATCGTTCCCCGCGTTGAGATCGCAGACCCGGGGAGGGCTTTCATACCGATACGCGGCGCTGTGGTGTACTACGGGGGAGAGCAGACCCTCATCGAACGGATCGACAAGGAACTCGACGCGTTCGGCGGAGACTACCGGTTCGGTCTTGCAGCAGGACCCTTCGCTGCATGGCAGGCTGTCCAGCGGACATCGCGGGAATCCAGGACCTTCGTTGTCGCTGATGACGAAGCATTCCTCTCGCAGATCGATGTCTCAGCGATCGGGAGCGAGGAACTCGCTGCGACATTCCGGTGGCTCGGCATCACAACACTCGGTGCGATCGGAGAACTTCCCTATGACGCTGTCATATCGAGGTTCGGCCGCCAGGGGATGGATGCGCACCGTATCGCTCGTGGGATAGGGCGAAGTGCCTCCCCGAGGGATATCCCCCCGGACCCTGGCGTCGAGTCGTCGTTCGACCCGCCGATCCAGGATTTCGAACAAGCATCCTTCATCGCACGCAACCTGGCCCAGCGTCTGATCAGCGGCCTCGCCCCTCATGGGATGGCCCCGCATAGGGTCGTTGTCACCGCGATCGCTGCTGACGGCACGGAGCGTGTCCGGGCATGGAGGAGCGCTGACCCGTTCGATGACCACACCCTCACGGACAGAGTCCGATGGCAGCTACGGGCGTGGATCGATGGCGTTTCAGCAGGCATCAGAGGGGGTATCTCCTTCCTCCGCCTCGAACCGGACGACCTCTCAGGAAGCGGCAGGCAACTCTCGCTCACAGAGGACGCAAAGGAGATCGTCGAGACACAACGCGTGCTCATGGAGGTGCAGGCCATTGCGGGCCCCGACAGCGTTCTGGTCGCATCACCCCAAGGGGGGAGGGACCCCGCACAACAGGTGCTGTGGAGCCGCTGGGGGGACGAACCGGTGTCCCACGCCCGGGACGCCGATGCCCCCTGGCCAGGGAAGATCCCGACCCCTGCACCTGCCCTGGTTCCTCCCGAACCCGTCCCGTTCGTCGTGTCCTGGACACACGGATCACCTGAACAGGTGAGGCTGGCCAGTCGCTGGGTGCCGGTGTTGTCATGGGCAGGGCCGTGGAGGAGTGTCGGGAGATGGTGGGACGGGGAGGGGAGTGCGGACCGCTACCAGATCGTCACCTCAGCAGGTGCGTACCTCTGTGAGGTGAGAGATGGGAAGACGTATCTGCTGGGCGTGTATGACTAGCTCGGCTGGCGCCTCGCGGGCTCGCTGCGCTCGCGGATCGCTCGCGGGCTCGCTTCCAGAA
>JBDLIR010000312.1:0-3284 GCA_039714815.1 Actinomycetota bacterium
GCAATGGAGCGCAATCCCATGATCGCGATCTCCCTCCCGATGATGATGAATGCGAACCAGATGTTCGTATAGCTCACGGCGACGAGTGCGATCAAGGCGCCTGTCACGAGGATCTTGTCAGCCACCGTGTCGAGGAACGCGCCAAGCGTGGTCGTTATGCGCCAACGTCGTGCGAGATATCCATCGAGGAAGTCGGTGATGGCAGCTACTACGAACACGACCGTCGCAACGACAGACAACGTCGTGTTCTCGGGTGACGCAACGATCAAAGCCATCGCTACCGGAGTCAGTATCAGACGAATCAGGGCGAGCAGGTTCGGTATCGACATCGATCGTCAGCCTATCGGTACTGGCGCAACTGCGCCGCTCCTCAGTCCGTCACCCACCCGAGGGAACGATCGAGAGCCTTCTCCCACCCATCGACGAGAGCGTCGCGTTGAGCGCCGGTGATCGACGGGCGGTACCTCGCACCCTCACTCCAGTGCTCGGCGATGGCATCCGTGGATGGCCACACCCCCGACGCCAGACCAGCACCGAACGCGGCACCAAGGACCGTCGTTTCGACGTTCCCCGGTAGGACGACGTCTATCTGGAGCAGGTCGGCCATGAACTGCATCAGCAGCGTGTTCCCCACCATGCCACCGTCTACGCGCAGCTCACTCAGTCGGTCGCCCGTGTCCTTCTCCATGGCAACGATCAGATCCCGTGTCTGATAGGCGGTCGCCTCGAGAACAGCGCGAGCGAAATGGCCCCTGTTCGAGAACCGGGTCAATCCGGTGAACACACCACGTGCATCATCTCGCCAATGGGGGGCAAACAGCCCCGAGAACGCAGGCACGAAATAGACATCGCCGTTGTCGGGGACCGTTTCTGCAACGGCTTGCACGTCCGGGGCCGACGAGATCATCCCCAGATTGTCACGCAGCCACTGGACGGCAGCCCCGGCCACCGCAACGGACCCTTCGAGGGCATACATGACAGGTTCGCCCTCGATCTGGTAGGCGATCGTCGTGAGCAGACCTGCGGTGGAGTACACCATGTGACGCCCGGTGTTGGCGACGAGGAAGGCACCCGTTCCATAGGTTGCTTTCGTGCCCCCCGGGTGGAACGCTGCTTGCCCAACGAGCGCCGATTGCTGGTCACCGAGGACCGTCGACAGCGTTGTTCCTTCGAGCACCCCCGTGCATGCACCTATGGCACCGATCGATGCGACGATCTCGGGGAGTACCGACATCGGGACACCGACGGCGTCGCAGAGTTCGTCATCCCACGCGAGCGTCTCGATGTTCATGAGCATCGTACGACTGGCGTTGGTCACATCGGTGACGTGGCGCCCGGTGAGCTTCCATGCGATCCACGAGTCGATCGTGCCGAAGGCGAGATCACCTGAGTCTGCAAGCGCCGCGATACTTGCATCGTGGTCGAGGAGCCAGCGAACCTTCGGTCCGGAGAAGTACGTAGCGGGCGGCAAGCCGGTGCGTTTACGAAACCACTCCACACCGCGCTCATCGGAGAGACGTTTGGCGATGTCCGCGGTACGCGTGTCCTGCCACACGATCGCGTTGGCCACAGGCTCACCTGTTCTCCTGTTCCAGAGAACCGATGTCTCCCTCTGGTTCGTGATGCCGATTCCGGCGAGGTCGCTCGCTGTCAGGTCTGCCGCGTCGAGCGCGTTGGTGATAACCGCCTGTGTGTTCGCCCAGATCTCGTCGGCGTCGTGCTCAACCCAGCCGGGCTGCGGCAGAATCTGGTCGTGTTCCATCTGCGAAGCCGCTACGAACGAGCCATGTTGATCGACGATCACGAACCTTGTGCTCGTCGTTCCCTGATCTATCGCTCCGACGTACTTCGCCATGGCTCACTTCCTCAGTCGTTCATATCTCCGGCTGATTGTCGCGCAGACTCTCCGCCGTACGAAACGAAGTCCGCGATGACGTCGCCCGCCCGGTGTACAGACACCGCGATGTCGTCGCGTTCACCGGTGCGGAACTTGCCGAGAACGTAGTCTGCCGGGTCCATCCGTCCCGGCGGTCTCCCGACCCCGATCTTGAGGCGCCAGAAGTCTGGAGACTTCAGCGACTTCGCGGTCGATCTGACACCGTTGTTCCCCCCGTGGCCACCGCCCCACTGCACCTTGATCTTTGCGAACGGCAGGTCGATGTCGTCGTGGACGACGAGCAGGTTGTCTGGTTCGATGCCGAAGTAGCGCACGATCGGCGCGACCGCTTGACCGGATTCGTTCATGAATGTCAGCGGCAGCGCCAGGATGACACGGTGCTCGCCCACGATCAGTTCGGCAACGTCGGCCCGGATGCCCTGACGTGCTCGTTTGAACGATGCACCCTGTTCGTCACCGAAGTTGGCAACAGCGACGCCACCGATATTGTGGCGCGTTCCGCTGTACCTGGAACCCGGGTTCTGGAGCCCGACGACGAGCCTGGCTGGCGAGAGCTCGATCAGCCCTCATCCTCAGCGGAGTCGGCTTCTTCATCTTCGTCGGCTTCAAGCTCTTCGCCTTCTTCACCCTCGAGCAGCTCGACCTCGGGCTCGATCTCGGCGGCAGGCAGTACGACGGTCAGGAGCGGGTGGTCGGGTTCAAGCGTGTAGACGACGCCTTCGATCACGGGGAGGTCTGCAACCTTGAGCGTGTCATGAAGCTCGAGATGCTCGATGTCGATCTCGATCACAGAAGGAATCGCGTTCGGCAGGGCGGTGATCACGATCGACGCTTCGAGTGTCTCAACGATCGCTCCCGCGTTCTTGACACCTTCGGGCGTACCGATGTAGTCGATGCCGACCTCGGCGTCGATCTCGGTGTCGAGCCTGACCTCGATGAAGTCGAGATGTGAGATGTCGCCACGAATGGGATCGCGCTGGATCTCACGGGCGATAGCGAGGAGGGTCGAACCTTCGATGTCGAGTTCGATGATCGCGTTGAGTCCTGCTTCGGTGCGCAGGACGCCGTAGAGCTCACGGCTCGCAACGTGGACCGCGCGGGTGTCGGTGTTCGTTCCGTACACAACGGCCGGGACTCGCCCGTCTCGGCGAAGCCTTCTGGAAGCTCTGCTCCCAGAGGTGACACGCTCAGTAGCGCGCAATGTTTCCTGCTGCATGGGGGTTCTCCACGAAATCGTTACAAGATGCGTAGTGAGTGTACGGCAGCTCGCCTCTTATGAGTCGGGCAGTATCCGCTCTCCGCTTCTCTCCCCCGGCTCTTTGGACGGGGGAGATGTCGAGGAACGAGACAGAGGGGGAAACCAAGTCGTACCACTCAGCTCGCACAC
>JBDLIR010000313.1:0-3268 GCA_039714815.1 Actinomycetota bacterium
CACGTACAGCAACTGAGGGATCAGCCGTCAGCTGTCAGCTGTCAGCTGTCAGCAGAAGACAGAGCACAGAGCACAGAGCACAGAACACACTCGGAGAACGGCTCTTCCACTGACGGCTGATGGCTGATGGCTGACGGCTTCTTTCGTACTACGAAACACGAAGAGACGCGGATTGGTGAGTGCTCGTTCTCCGTCCCTATCCGCGCGCCTTCCAAGTACCCTCCCTGCATGTCCCTGCCCAAACTCGTATTGCTCTCTGTTGCATGGGTTTTCGCATCGATCACGATCGGTGTCGTCGCCGGCGTGTTCCTGACAGAGATCCTCGTACTCGCTGGTGTTGTCGACACCGGCACGTCGGAGTACAGCGCCAGCCTCAACATGATCACCTTCTCCGTCTTTGCGGTTGTCGTGGTCGTTCCGTTCGTGTTCCGAACGAGGTTCAGATCGGGCGAGCCAGAAGATGAGTAGAACTCCAGATGCCGAGCTGCCCGTGCCTGAGTTCGACGGCATCGTGTGGCGTGCCCCGACATAGTCGAGGAAGAAAGCCGGAACTTTGCTCGCTTCTCCAACCGTCTCAGCGTCGAGGACTGAGAGGAGTTCACAGATGCGACGCACCATCATCGCCGTGGCGGCCACCCTTGCGGTGGTACTCGCCGCCTGTACAACAGGCTCGATTTCCGACGCGACCACGTCTACCACGACCACGTCTACCACGACCACGTCTACGTCGTTGACCCGTACGGTTGAAAACTCAGGCCCAACGGCGCAGAGGGCCTTCTCAGCGTCGGGGTTGCAGCCGTTCGATTCCTGCAACGAATTCCTCGACTACGTGATCGGCCATGCGGTCGACCTTGTGGGACCTTACGGGCTCGAGGGATACGGCGGCGAATACCACCTGGTCGCAACGGACGTAGCCTTCGCAGAGGAGTCGACTGGAGAGGCCCTGACTCGAACCACGTCCCTGGCTGCTGGAAGCGCCGACTCTGCGAGCTACTCCGGTACGAATGTGCAGGTCGCAGGGGTCGACGAACCCGACCTGGTCAAGACCGATGGGGAGCGTATCTTCGTTGTTGCCCAGGGCGAACTCCACTGGATCGATGCAACGGGCACCCCGGAGATCGTCGCATCGATGCCCCTCGATGGGTGGGGGCAGCAGATCTTCCTTTCGGGCGATCGTCTCTTGGTGATGACGTCAGACGGTAGCTTCGGCTTCGAACCGTTCGAAGGACGCGGCGAATCATTCGCTCGAATCGGAGGCCACAGCCAGCGGGTGGTGCTCACCGAGGTCGACGTGTCAGACCCATCATCGATGGAGGCCGTCACGACCTTGATGCTCGACGGGAACATCCTTTCTTCCCGTATGGCTGATGGATCGGTCCGTGTCGTTGTCCGCTCCAGTCCCGTCGGCTTCGACTGGCAGTATCCCGAGGGAGACGGGATCCGCTCCGAGCAGAAGGCCATCGATGCGAACAAGGAACTGATCGAGAACTCCACCCTCGAGAACTGGGTCCCGTGGTACATCCTGGAGGATCACGATTCCGGTACTACGTCTGATGGCCCGCTCCTCGGATGTGACCAGGTCGGACACCCGGATGAGTTCTCCGGCTTGAACATGCTGTCGATCGTGTCGATCGACCTCGAGGCCGGGCTTGAACCCGGCAACAGTATCGGTCTCCTCGCTGGAGGCCAGACGATCTATGCATCCCAGGACAACCTCTATGTGGCGACATCGCCGTGGACAGACTGGGCGATACCTCTTGGTGAGGACGACATCGACAAGAACGAGACCCTCTCGACTCAGATCCATATGTTCGACATCACGGATCCGGAGACAGCAGCCTATGTCGCCTCGGGTGACGTGGAAGGGACGATGCTTTCGCAGTGGTCGATGGATGAGTACGACGGGGTCTTGCGTGTCGTCGTCACCGATGAGAACCCCTGGTGGGGGTCGTCTGAGGTCCCCGACACCGCAGTGGTCACGATGCAACGACGAGGTGACGAACTCGTCGAACTCGGGTCGGTTGACGGTCTCGGGAAGAACGAGCGTGTCTATGCCGTGAGGTTCATCGAGGACAAGGGCTACGTGGTGACGTTCAGACAGGTGGATCCGTTGTACGTCGTTGACCTGTCCGATCCGGTCGATCCCGAAGTCACCGGTGAGCTCAAGATCAACGGGTACTCGGCGTATCTGCATCCGATCGGTGAGGATCTTCTTCTCGGCGTCGGGCAGGACGCCACGGACGAGGGCCGCACCGTTGGCACCCAGGTGTCCGTGTTCGACGTGTCTGACCCGACCGATCCCCGGCGGATGTCCAGAATGACGTTTGAGGACGCCTACTCGGATGCTGAGTGGGATCACCACGCATTCCTGTGGTGGGCGCCGGAGGAGATCTCGGTACTGCCGCTGCAACGCTGGTCATGGGACGAGAAGACTGGCAGGGAAGACCACTTCTCAGGTGCTGCAGTCTTGAAGATCTCTCCCCAGCGTGTGAAGCAGGTGGGCGAAGTCCGTCACCCGGGTTTCGTGGAAGAGGGGTGTGCAGAGTGCGGCGAATGGTCCGCACCGATCAACCGTTCGCTGGTCATCGGTGACACCCTGTTCACGTTCTCCGAAACTGGAGTCCTGGCGTCAGACCTCGACACGCTCAAAGACATCACCTGGATGCCATATACCAGCTGACAGCTATCAGCCGACAGCCGACAGCAAGAAGAGAGAAGCGGAACCATGCCGCTTCTCTCTTCTCCATCGGTGATCGTTGCGGTCATCGAGCGATCGTTGCGAGTGGCACTCTGGCCGTTGACCGTGAGCTGTGAGCTGTGAGCTGTTGACTGTTCTATATCGTGTCGTCGTGGTCGGTACGTCCGATGTCGAACCAGATCAGCAGCATCACGATCGCCGTGGCGATACTCACCCAACTGATCGGCGTGCCTGCTGCGAACAACATGCTTGCGACAACCACGGCCGCAACACTGCGCACGGCCTTGGTGAACCGACGACGCGGAACCGGTTTGTCGAACTCCTCCCCGCCCTGGACGAAGTCAGGGTCGTTGGAGTCGAGATAGGGTGCATCATCGGTGGGTTGTTCCATGGCACGTATTCAACCATCGAAAGGCTCGGCGCGTTCCGTTGTTTGGCTTTCAATCCCCATGTCGCTGGAAATTGAGGCTGGCTTCAGGATTGCGGCCGACTTCCCATAATCGTCGCGAGCACTGCGTCGTTGAGGGGCGTGGTCTCGAACCCCCCGAATGCAGAGCGGAAATTCGAATC
>JBDLIR010000314.1:0-3250 GCA_039714815.1 Actinomycetota bacterium
ACGCCTCCTGCGATCTGGGCACCGATGTATCCAACGGTGTCGCGATTCGACAGGCCCCCAAAGGCCCGGTCGGCGAGGGTTACGGCCGGGTTGAAGTGTGCACCGGATACCGACCCGAGCGCGAGGATCAATGCAGCGAGAGCACCAGCAGTTGCGAGAGCGTTCTCGAGGAGTTGGAGTCCGGGGTCTGTGGTGAAGGTTCCGGCCATGATGCCGGACCCGACGATCGCGATGAGGAGGAAGGCAGTGCCGACGAACTCGGTCGCCAGGCGGCGTGATAGCGGGGGCATCAGGTGCCCGTCGAGGGAGTGAGCTCCGCCATGAGACCTCGGACCCGCTTCTCGATGTCGTCGCGGACCTCACGCACGACCTCTATCGGCTGGCCAGCGGGGTCCGTGAGCGTCCAGTCCAGGTACCGCTTTCCTGGATACACCGGGCAGACGTCGCCGCACCCCATCGACACGATCACATCGGCGGTTCGAACCTCGGCGTCTGTCCATGGTTTGGGGTGTTCATCAGCGATGTCGATGCCGATCTCCTCCATCGCAGCGACGGCCATCTCATTGACATCGTCGGCTGGATTCGAGCCACCCGAGAAGACATCGATCGACCCCCGGGAGAGATGCCTGAGCCACCCGGCGGCCATCTGTGACCTCCCTGCGTTGTGGACACACAGGAAGAGGACGGCGGGTCTCGCGTCAGGTGTCATCGCTGATGCGCCTCCCGGGTGACGACGTCGCGAACGGTGGCTGCGGCCTTCGACGCGTCGGCTGCGGTGACGTCGAGATGGAACACTGCCCGGATGACCGTTGCACCCAGAGTGAGCATCGCCACGCCGTCGGCAAGACACGCATCGACCACCGTTCCAGGGTCGTCGACGCTGAGATACACGATGTTCGTCTGGACGGCATCGAGGTCGACGGTGATCCCGTCGACGTCCGCAACCGCTTCAGCGAAAGAGCGGGCGTTGGCGTGGTCATCGGCGAGGCGCTCCCTGTTGTTCTCCAGGGCATAGATCGCGCCTGCTGCGATGAGGCCCGACTGGCGCATGCCGCCGCCGAACATCTGCTTGAAGCGCCGGGCGTCCGCGATGAAGTCGGCGTCGCCGACGAGAGCAGAACCAACGGGTGCACCAAGGCCCTTCGAGAAACAGACGCTCACGGTGTCGAACGGCGCAGCAAAATGCTCGATGTCGGTGCCCGTTGCTGCTGACGCGTTCCAGAGCCGTGCGCCATCGAGGTGCGTTGCCATGCCCAGATCGCGTGCTGTCGACGTCACGGCCTGAGATTCCTCGACACTCCAGATCGTTCCGCCGGCTTCGTTGTGGGTGTTCTCTACGCAGAGCAGCGTGTGCGGATCGTACAGATAAGCGGGGAGGGAGGGGTGCTGAACGGGCACCGTGGCGAGGACGTCGTCTGGCGTGAAGACACCGAGTGCTCCTTCGATTCGCCCCAGTGTCACGCCTGAGTGATGGGCCGCACCACCCATCTCGTGCGACCCGATATGCGCTGATGCCTCGAGAACGATGGAGTCGCCTGGCTGTGTGTGCATCCGCACGGCGATCTGGTTCGACATCGTTCCCGATGGAACGAACATCGCCGTCTCTTTGCCGAGGAGGCCGGCGACCATCGCTTCGAGCGCGTTCACCGTCGGGTCGTCGTGGTAGACGTCATCTCCTACGCGTGCGCCGGCGATCGCCTGACGCATCCCCTCGGACGGTTGCGTGATGGTGTCGCTTCGTAGATCGATCATCTGGGCCTCGTTCGTCCCGGGTGCCTGGCTCTGGTTGGTTGTGCCACCGTCACGAACGCATGAATCCTCGTGGTTGGAGCAGCGACACCAGCGTACCGGTGGCGGAGGTGACAGTATCCCAAGTCGTGGTGTGCATCTCGATGTCGGCGATCGTCGCTGTACGGACGGCGCACGAGCCGCCTGTCAACGAGTTGATGAGCATCGACCACGTGGGCTCGTGCCCCACGATCATGACCCGTTCGCAGCTGCCTCCATGTCTCGCAACGACCTCGAGGGCACCTCTGGGTGATGTTCCATAGAGGTCGTCTTCGAGGATCAGGCGAGTTGGCCAGCCACCGGTGATGCGTGCGAGCTCGGCGGTGGCCCTCGCGCGGACGGCTGTTGACGAGATGACGAGTCCGGGGATGATCCCGAGGTCGCGCACGACCTCACCCATCCGCTCAGCCGAAAGGACTCCCCTGCGTGCGAGGGGTCTGGCATGGTCGCTCGACGCACCCGCATCCCAGTCGGATTTGCCGTGACGCATGATCATCAGGTTTCTCATGTCCTCATCGTACCCGCGTACGCAAGAGACGTCGCGTCCCGTTCTGTGGGCTGGGGTGCGCGTATACGACCATACGAACCCTGGGTTCGTGTGACCTTCCATTCTGTGGGCTGGGGTGCGCGTATACGACCATACGAACCCTGGGTTCGCAGGATCGGGTTCAGGGGGTGGTGGCGAAGATGGTTTGGGCGATGAAGTACAACGGGAGGCCGACCACGCGGTTCACACGAGCGGGTGTCACGAACCGTTGGCGGGCGACGAACAGGTCGGACGCCGCAAAGGTGACCGCAGCGAGGGGTATCCGAATGTCTGGCACCGTTGCGTGGGTTGCGAACGCGGTAGCGACCATCGCGGAGATGATCACAACGTAGACGATGATCGGGATCTTGAGCTCGGCTGGCCGGTGGGGGGACAGCCATCGGATGACAACGGCAGCGAACACCACCATGGCGGCACCGGCTACCAGGAGCATCACCGTGTCGAGCGCGCTTCGAGCGAGGAACGCGGCGATGTACGCGACGTGCGCACCTGCGAAGGCGACGAGGCCGATCACGAACGGCACCCTGCCGTCGTACGACAGGGCGAGGTCCCCGACCCACGAGGCGGCGAGAGCCGCAATGACGAGAACGAGGTAGGCAGATCGTTCCGGTGACAACACGAAGACAAGCGCGATGACCGCCGTCGATGCTGCCATCTTGAACACGCGTGACAGCCCCGGGCGGCTGCCGTCGAGGATGGCAGACAGGATCGCAGACGCGATGATCGCTGGGACGAGGATCACAAGGATTCCACCACGAAATCGATGCATGCGGTGAGCGCTTCCACGTCAGCCGTCGGGATGTTCGGGAACGTAGCGATCCGCAGTTGATTCCGGCCGAGCTTGCGGTACCCGCCGATATCGACGATGCCGTGCCTCCCGAGGACGTTGATCACATCCTCTGCCGGGACAGCGTC
>JBDLIR010000315.1:0-3241 GCA_039714815.1 Actinomycetota bacterium
ACGGCTCACCAAGCTCATCGGCAAGGACTACAACGACGAGGTGTGGACGAACTGGTACCGGAAGGGTCTCTACTCGGGAATCCTGAACCTCGCCTACATGCGAGACAAACTCAACGTTGGGAACTTGAAGTCGACCTACCCGTCAGGGGCGAAGGTCGCGTTCCAGCCGGACGGCCTCACGCCGCCCGAAGGCGTGGAGAACTTCCGCACCGCAGATGGGACGTGGAACAACCTCGACGATCCCAAAGAGGGTGCGGCAGGAACACGATTTCCGAGAAACGTCGCCAACGACGTCATCAGGCCGGCGTCCGATGAGGAGATCCTCACACCGAACCCGCGTCTCGTCAGCAGGGTGCTGCTCACTCGGAAGAACAAGATGGACGAGGTCCCGTTCCTCAACCTTCTTGCAGCGTCGTGGATCCAGTTCCAGAACCACGACTGGATCACGCATGGCGACAACCTGACCAGGGAGATCATCGAGATCCCACTCGACGTCGACGACCCTGCGCGCACCACGTTCCACCAAACCAACATGTTCGTCGGGCGGACTCAGCCAGACCCGACACGGTTGGAGTCGGGCGAGGAAACCCCTGTCACGTTCATCAACGAGGTCACCCATTGGTGGGACGGTTCACAGATCTACGGCAGTGATCGCGAGACCCAGGATCGGCTTCGCAGCGGCATCGACGGGAAGCTGAGCCTCAACGACGACGGCACCCTCCCCGTCGGGAGGAAGGGTGTCGAAGACAGCGGGATGGTGCGGAACTGGTGGGTCGGGCTCGCGATGCTGCACAACATCTTCGCCCGCGAACACAACGCGATCTGCGACCACCTCAAAGAGCACTACCCGGAGTGGGACGACCATCAGCTCTTCAACGTTGCCAGGCTCGTCAACGCGGCGGTCATGGCGAAGATCCACTCGGTGGAATGGACGCCTGCGATCCTTCCGAACTATCGGCTCGATCTGTCGCTCAACTCCAACTGGTACGGCATGCTGACGTACAAGTTCCGTAAGGCCGGGGATCGCAAGACCGTGGCAGACTTCAACGTTGCGAACCCGGAACTCGGCGGCCTCGTCGGCAACAAGATCAACAAGCACGGCGAACCATATGGTTTGACCGAGGAATTCGTGGAGGTCTACCGGCTCCATTCGCTTCTTCCGGAATCTATTCGGATCAACAACCATGAAACCGGTGCCGAGATCGGCGATGTTCCGTTCGTTGCAAGCCGTCAGGCAGGCTCACCGAAGGTCACAGACCGCGCTGGCATGGCGAACCTGTTCTACTCGTTCGGGAACCAGCACCCTGGTGCGCTTACCTTGAACAACTTCCCGCGCTTCATGCAGGAGCTGAGTGTTCCTGGTAACCCGGTGTTCGACATGGGAGCGATCGACATCCTGAGGGCGCGCGAGCGGGGCGTGCCGAGGTACAACGAGTTCCGCCGCCAGCTCGGACTCAACCCGATCCGGACGTTCGACGACCTGACGGACGACGAGGACACGGTCGCTCGCATCAAGGCCGTCTACGGTGACGATGTCGAGCAACTCGACCTCCTCATCGGCACGCTCGGGGAGGGGCACAGGCCAACCGGTTTCGGGTTCGGCGAGACGATGTTCCAGATCTTCATCCTCAACGCAAGCAGACGGCTGCAGGCCGACCGGTTCTTCACAGACGACTACCGCGAGGGCGTGTACACCAAGGAAGGTCTCCAGTGGGTTGATGACGTCAGCTTCAAGAAGGTGATCCTCCGCCACTATCCCGAGCTTGCGAACTCCGGGCTGGCCAATATCAAGAACGCGTTCGAGCCGTGGGACACCGGAACTCAGCTCGACCCGGCCAGGCACCCCCTCCGAGAATTCGACCCCGAACTCAAGAAGAACCCCTGGAAAGGCGACGCTTAGGGCTTTGGCGTCGACACAGACGAAATATCGTTCATGTCGACGCCAAAGTCCTGATCAGCGCTTCGTCGGTGGCGAATGCGAGTGGGGGGAGGTCGTCGAGGGGGAACCAACCGACCGCATCCGCGTCGTCTCCAGCGCTCAGTTCGCCCCCCGTGACGGTTCCGGCGAACCAGGCGCCGACCGTGAGCTTCTCGGGGTCGTGGAAGTTCGATGCGACGAAGAGCACCTCACCGATGTCTGCGATGAGACCCGTCTCCTCGAGGAGTTCTCGCGCCGCCGCCTCCCGAACATCCTCGCCGTAGTCGACGAACCCCGCCGGCATCGACCACAAACCCGCCCGGGTGGCATTCGGCCCGCGCCGCACCATCAGCAGTTCGCCATCTTCATTGAACACAACCACGGCTGCGCCAACACCGGGGTTGCGCCAGTGGATGAACCCGCACGCCGGACACCGGCTCCTCTCCCTGCCACCGATGACCTCCCGTTCGAGGTCGGTGGCACAGTGGGGGCAGTACGTGTACTCGCCCGGCCACACATGCGAGTGCGACGCCTCCCCCTCGGACTCTGGCGTCGACCCGGACGAAATATCGTTCATATCGACGCTAGAGCCCTGAGAGCTGGTGGGTGAGACGGACGATGACGAACTCGGCGGGCTTGAGGGGTGCGAATCCGATTGTCACGATGAGTCGCCCGGCGTCGATGTCGCTCTGACTCATGGTCTCACCGAGTCCTACGCGGACGAAGAAAGCGTCCTCCGGCTTGGCACCCTGGAGCGCACCCTCGCGCCACAGGTCGAACAGGAAACCTCCGATCGAGGCTCGCACGGAGGTCCAAAGCGGCTCGGCGTTCGGTTCGAACACAACCCATTTCGTGCTCTGCGTGACCGACCGTTCGATGATGTTCGCAAGGCGGCGGACCGCGACGTACCTCCACTCGGGATCGCTCGACACGGTCCTGGCGCCCCAGACCATGATGCCGCGCTGGGGGAACTCTCGAATCACATTGACGGCGTTCGGGTTCAAGAGATCTTGCCTGGAGTCGGTGTAATCCTCGCCGAGCCCGACCACACCAGTGACCTCGACACCTGCCGGTGCTTTCCATACGCCACGGCGCTCATCGGCCTTTGCATAGACACCAGCGACAACTCCCGACGGGGGTACGAGCCTCGTTGGGTCCGTGGCTCCCGGATCGAGGTGCACGATCTCTGTGTGCGGTGCATACGCGGCAGCGAACGCACTCGTCACATGCTCGAGGCGCCAGTCGACAAGCGCCTGGTCGTCGCTCATCGGGGGCAGATCGACGATCGCGAAACGGAGGTTCGACTCTGCGAATCGGGTCATC
>JBDLIR010000316.1:0-3232 GCA_039714815.1 Actinomycetota bacterium
CTGAGCTTGTGTGCGAGCTGAGTGGCACGACTCGGCTTCCCCCTCTGTCTCGTTCCTCGACATCTCCCCCGTCCAAAGAGCCGGGGGAGAGAAGCGGAAAGCGGAAAGCGGAGGGCGGCTGTCAGCTGTCAACTCCTCACTGGTAGTCGCCTTCCGGCTGGCCGGGCGTTGCCGGTATCGGCTCTGAGTGCTTGTCTCCGAGTCGGCGGTCGCGCAGATACTTTGGTCCGCGAGTCCGCTTCGGTCGAGACTCAAGATCAGCGGCACCGTCCTGCTTGCTCTGCTTGATCCGCTCACCGCGCTCGACTTCGAGTCGGAGCAACGCCTCGTTTACGTTCTCCATCTGTTCCTCGGACAAGGCAGGAAGGTGGTATGCGGCCTGGACGAAGGCGACCGTGTCGCCCCGGTAGTCGTGCCCAAACGACTTGAACTCTCCGGGGATGACCTTCATCGCGTTCATCGCATCCACGGCGACCTGGATGAACGTCAGCAATGGCGACCACTCCATCTCGTCAGGGACGTTGCGCCCTCGCTCGGATGTTCTCAGCCACGCAGGCTCCTTCACCGCGAGCCGCATCGAAACCTGTGCGATCGGGTCATTGTCGTGATCGAGGATCACGGCGCGCATAGCGTCCTTTTCCTCATCGCTCAACTCGTTGTATTCCTCGATGCGGTCGAATGCTCCGACCGAGCCTTCGGGAATGCGGTCGCTCGAGCCATCGCGCATGCCGTTCTTGGACCACTTGGCGAATCCGGGAAGACCGAACCACAACGCCCTGTCGACGCCATAGTCGTCGAAGCCCTCGATCCCCTGATGCATCACGACATCGGAACTGGACCACGCCCCGAGACTCTCACCGAAAATGAGAACCTTCGGGCGTTTGTCGACCGGCCGCTCGGCGAGGCGCTGCTTGACTCCCCACATCAGTTGACGGAACTGCTGACGCCCGAGCGCGACCTTCTGAACTGCGAGGAAGCTCGGAGAGCGGCCGTACTGGATACACACAGTCGCGATGTCGCCGCGTGACAGGATCTCGGCACTCTCGATCATCGTCTGATCTACCCAACCGGTGCCTGTCGGGGCGAACAGCAAGAGGTACTTCCGGTCGAACGCACCGAGCTTCGAGAGTTCCTCGAGTGCCATCTCCGAGCGACCCGTCGTGTAGATCGGCTCTGAGTTGTAGCCGATGTACGCTCGGATGGGGTGCGCTGCTGCCGGTTCTCCCAGAACGCCCTCGATGAGATCGGGCGTCACCACGTCGGTGACGAACCTTCGACCCTGCAGCCCGAGTTCTTCAAACGGTGAAACACTGGCGGGGCCGCCTGACACGAATGGATTGTCAGGAACCGTGCTGTAGGCGGGCTCGATCTTCTCGTTCGACCGTGCGATGAATCCGACACCTGCCGAGTACAGGGCAGCACCTCCACCGGCCCATAGGGCGGTGTTGATCGTGCGGCCGAGTATGTCCTTGAGCGGGTCGCCTCCAAAGTAGTTCTGGCTCGCCGTCCTCGTTGCGAGGAACCCGCGCCCGATGAGTCTCCCCGCTGTTGATACAGCCAGAGCGATACCGATCGATCCACCGAGGGATGCGGGCGTGTCGTCGTCTGACCACCGCTTGATGATGGCCTGGCGGTTCTCGAGAAGCTTGCTCGAATACAGCAACGCGCCGGCGAACGACCCCAGACCGACCACGACGGGTCGAATGGGTCCTGAAGCCGGATAACGGGCCCGTAGCTCTTCGCCGGACTCGTAGACCATACCTCCGACGCCACCAGACAGCGCCAGGCGTCCAACCGTGCGCGCCGAAGCGACAGAGGTGGGTTCGTCGTCGGTTTGACGGATCTTCGTCAGCGCGTAACCGCCGAGTGCCACGGCTGCCCTTGCACCGACCCTCGCTGTGTACGGCGATGTGGCGGGAACAACCAACCGCACAGCCGAGTCCAATCCGATACCGACAACGTTCGCCGCAAGAGCGGACATTCCAGCAGCCATCCCTTGATGCATCGATGCTCGCGGCATCAATGAAGGAGTGAACGCATCGACGAAGGCGATCGTCTTGAGCGGCGCCGCAGGATCGCTCACGACCGGGTTGAACCTGTTTGCGAGCGTCACGACGAGGCCAACGCCACCCTTGCCGATCGTTGTCAACCGACTCATTGCACTGCGCTCCTCAACACGTCGACTACATGGCTGATGCTAGCTCCCTGACCCATCAGTGCCATCGTGAGATAGTGCTCTGTCGTCGAGCTTCATGACCGTCAGTGCTGCGGTGACGGCGATAGCCACACCGATGGCGACGCCCGCGGTCACATCCGAGAGCCAATGAGCGCGGACATAGACCCTGCTCCACGCCATGGCAACGATGTAGGCGACCGCGATGACCCGGTATGAGGGCCGCCTCCTGATCGGCGGAACGAGAACGATCATCAACCCGACAGCGAACACTGCCCCTGTGATCGCATGCCCGGAAGGGAACGAGAAGCTCGTCGTCTCCACCAGAGGCAGCAGTGGCCTTGGCCGCTCGTAGAGGTTCTTCATGGTGATGCTGGCAAGCTGGGATACCGCAATGGCGACCACCCAGATGGTCAGAGCGCTCCAGCGCCGTTTGACGACAAGCACCACTGCGACACCGATCATCACCGGCGCCATCACCACGATGCTCCCAACGATTCCAAGGATCTCACCGAAACGGACCAGCGCATCAACCTCGTGCTCGACGACGAATGTGTAGACCTGGTCATCGACCGACTGGATCCATCCAGCTGAAGCCTGAATCGCCACGGCCACGGAAAACGCTACGGCGACGACCCACATCACGATGGCGATCCGCGATGCGACATCGCGGTCCGCCAGTAGGCGCTGTTCGCCCGCTCGGCGATCAGACCCCGTCATGGGGCAGTGCCCGATATCGCCCACGCACGGGCATTGAGATGGATGCGCCCGTCGTCAGCGACCGACAACGCCCCACACAGCGTGTCGCGGAGAAGGTCGCGATCACCCGGACCGAGCGATGCAACGTAGCTCGGTGCCGGGCCTTGGGCCAGGAGAAACGGCCGCCAATAGTCCTCGAAATCGGCGAACACCGTCGGAACTTCAATGGATCGTGTCTCGATCTGGTCGAGTCCCGCCTCCTGGAAGAGTTGCACCATCGGTTCCGGCTCACACAACGGGAACCGTACCGCCTCGTCCAGGTCCGCTGCACCTGAATCGAGGGCGATGGCAACGTCCCAG
>JBDLIR010000317.1:0-3204 GCA_039714815.1 Actinomycetota bacterium
CTGATGCGATTGCCGCAGACCTGGGTGCTGATCTGCTGTAGCCGTGGACAGGCGAGTTCCGCTCCATCCTGGATTACGCGTATTCCTGTGACTTGGACCCGGCGATTCGACAGGCAGCGCCATTTGCCTTCTTCGGGTACTCCGACGAGCTCGAAATCGACAAGAAGTACCCGGCCGATTACGCGTTCGTCTTCGACAACAAAGAGGTCGAAGCGGAACCGGGCGAGCACGTGAGCTGTGTTGTGCGGTTCGACCCAGAGAACTACTAGCGCACCCACTCAGACCGCAAGAGCCCCGCACCTGTAGGCGTGCTGGCAGCAGGGATCGGGTAGCGCATATCCGGCTCTATGTCTGGCTGAGGACTCTGCCGTTTGGTCTGCATTTGGTCCTCGAAGCGATACGAAATGGAGCGATTCGCCGCGACACGGCAATAGGTGAAGACCGATGCTGTTCAAGGGTCGTCGACCGATTGGCCGAGTCTTCCTGAAGCGCCGCTTCAGTCCGCGGGGGACTGGAGGTCGCCGATTCGAATCGGGTCGTCCCGACCACAGCACGATCGGGAGGAATCAGCGTCGTCGGACGCGATCCAAAGCCCTGCTCCATAGCACCTTCGGCACAGAGATCACGTTCCGGGGATTGCGGTTTCGCTCGAGCATCTCGGCTCGAGCCGCTTCGAGGACCTCGGGTGACGCCTTCGACGGATGGGCGGAGTCGAATGGCGGATGAGGGTCGCACTCGATGATGAGCTGAATGATCTGCGCCCGCTCAGCACGTGCGATCTCGCCAGCGACGTAGAGGCCCAGATCGATGCCCGCTGAAACGCCTGCTGCAGTGATCACCTTGCCAAACGCCACGATCCTCTCATCCGGGCGCGCGTCGACTCCGAATCCTCCGAGACGTTCCTAGGCGATCCAGTGCGTCGTCGCCGCTCTCCCCTCGAGAATGCCCGTTTCTGGGGCCGGGTACGCGGCCGTCATCTTGGACATGCTGTTGACCGGCGCGGTGCGGCGGACGTGGAGTGGCCTAGCTCTGGACGGAGGCTGGTGGATCGGGCATGCTGGTGGGTAGAAGATCGGTGTTAATCCTGAGCCGCTGATTCGCCCCTATAGGGGTAGGCGAGGAAGAGGGACGATGGCACAGCCGCTATCACCTCGAATGACAGGTTCGATCTCCGATGACAGGGTCACGGAGCTTGTGAGTTCCGATGATCGGGTCGAAGTTGCGTATCGGAATCACTCGACGCAGATGTGGAGGGCGTTGTTAGCGTATTCGGGCGATCCCGACATCGCTAGCGATGCGGTCGCTGAGGCATTTGCCCAGGCTCTGCGCCGGAACGGCGCCATTCGATATGTGGATCGGTGGGTATGGAGAGCGGCGTTTCGGATCGCCGCAGGTGAGTTGAAGGAACGGCGTCGTCTCTCACCCGAGGTTGATGTCCCGGTCGCTGACTCGCGGCCGAGTCTTGATCTCCGTGCGGCGCTGATGGAGGTGTCGCCAAAGCAGCGGGCGTCGCTGTTCTTGTTCTACTACGGGGGTTACTCGCCCGGTGAGATCGCACGCATGATTGGATCGACCCAGTCGGCGGTAAGGGTTCACCTGTATCGAGGTCGCAAGCGACTCGCCGAGATTCTCAACGGAGGCAGCAATGACTGATCTTCGAGAACGCTTCAGGGAGCAATACGAAGATGTGTCGGTCCCCGATCTCTGGGATCGAATCGAGACCCTCGCGGTGGCTCCGTCGGCTGCGCCGCTGCGTGCGTGGCCAGGATTCGCCGTTGCGATTGTCGCGGCAGCCACAGTCGCACTTGTGGTCGGTGGGCCGCTCTACCTGATCGGAACGCGTGATTCGGTCGAACCGGCCACTGATCCGGCACAGAGTGCCGAAGTGTGGAGGACCAAACCAGTCGAGTTGCCTGCGCACGAGTCGATCGCCGACATGGCGGAGTTGCCGATCGGGGGGTACGCGGCCGTTGCGCGAGATCAGGAAGGTGTCTTCTGGTCGCCGGACGGTATCGACTGGTACGACATCGATCCGCAACGGCGGATGACCGTCTACAAGTCGATCGACGCCTACGAAACATCGCCTTGGGAACGTCTAGTCGCGGGAACCACGGATCGGGTTGTCGTCATGGATCGGATCAACCCCGGTGTCTGGGTCGGCGATCGGATGACTGGCGAATGGGAATCGATCCAACTCGATGTCAGCCACCTCTCAAGGCATCCAGATCTGCTCACTATCGTCTCCAACGACACGGATGTTCTTGTCGTAATCAGGACACGCCAAGGAACTGGAAGCGAGACCGGCTATGAGGACACAGAGAAGATCGGGTTCGCGGCGTGGGTTGTCGATCCAGTCAGCGGCGTATCACAGATACATCCCCTGCCGATCCCCGAAGACGAGGACTACGCCCATGATCTTTCCACTGGGTATGCGATCGGCGAATGGTTCGACGGCAAGTGGCATCTGGCGGTCACCGGCGGTGGGCAAGGAACGTTCCTGATCTCACGCGACGGTGCGTCGTGGCATGAGGTCGAATGGCCGTTCTCTGAACCGCCCGACTACTGGGGATCATTGATGTCGGTGACCTCTGGTCCATCCAGCATGATCGCCCTCGTCTGCTACTGGGGCGGTGATTCGTTCTGGTACACGGCCGACGGCGTCGCATGGGAGCAGGTAACAACCGGCGGCGGTCACAAATCGACGTACGTCGAAGGCCTTGGCTTCGTAGTGATGTACGAAAGCGAAATCTCGGTCTCTGGTGTGGTGTCAGAAGACGGACGCACCTGGCACAGCTTTGTGAGCCAAGGTGCGACGTTCGGCCGCTATCCCGGAACCAGCGACGAACGGCCCGTCGCCGTCGACAACATCTTCGTTTTCGACTCGGAGCTATGGCAGTGGTCACGCGAATGATCGACCATCGAGACGGAGGCTCGCCCGCAGTGTGCCTGTGACCACCGCCCGTAACTGCACGTATGCACCGGGCGGCAATCCCTGCTTGAGTTGAACTCGTGCAGGTTGGTTCCCCCGGCTTGAGTTGGGAGAAATACGTGGATACTGGATCAACGTCATCGTGGGTCCTTCGGGATGATCTGTCGCGGTTCGATGTCCAGATCGCGCTGGGAGGCTTCCTGGCGGGCTACTCGAACGACACGTTCCTCGCTTGTCAGCAGGATCTCCGCAGCTCCTGATCTAGTCAATAATGG
>JBDLIR010000318.1:0-3202 GCA_039714815.1 Actinomycetota bacterium
CAGCGGTGAACCTCGCACGCCATTGCGACGTCGACCCCGAGGTAGCGCTGCGCGCCTCCGTCGAACGGTTTCGATCGAGATTCAGGCACATGGAGCGGTCGTTTGCCGCGGATGCGCAGTCGATGCGAGACGCATCCCCCGAAGCGCTCGAACGAGCGTGGCAGGAAGCGAAGAACCAGGATCGCGAACCGTAAGGCGGAGCTCGCTGAGCTCGCGGACCCGCTCGCAGGCTCGCTCTTGGAAGGCCGGGGGAGAGAAGCGGAGAGCGGTCGGCTGATTCCCTACAATGCAGTAAGGAACGCCGTCAACGGTCTACCCTCGGAGCACCATGTCACACGCATCCACACAGATCAGCGCCATCCACGCACGAGAGGTCCTCGACTCGAGAGGCAATCCGACGATCGAAGCCGAGGTGACGCTCACCGGAGGGGGCTTCGGGAGGGCGATCGTCCCGTCAGGTGCGTCCACAGGTGCCCTCGAAGCAGTCGAACTGCGCGATGGCGGATCCCGCTACCTCGGGAAGGGCGTGCTCAACGCCGTCGGCAACGTCAACGAGACGATCGGGCCCAACCTGATCGGCGCTGACGCCACGCACCAGGAATCCATCGACCAGGCGATGATCGACCTCGACGGTACACCGAACAAAGGCAACCTCGGGGCGAACGCGATTCTCGCCGTTTCGCTGGCAAACGCACGGGCAGCAGCGTCTGGCGTCGGCCTGCCCCTGTACCGGTACCTCGGCGGCACGAGCGCCCGCACCCTGCCTACGCCCTGTTTCAACGTCGTGAACGGCGGTGCCCACGCTGCGAACTCGATCGACACCCAGGAGTTCATGATCGTTCCCGGCGGCCTCGGGTCGTACCGCGAGGCACTGCGCGCAGGCGTCGAGGTCTACCACTCACTCAAGAAGGTCCTCTCCGGCATGGGCCTCGGCACGAACGTCGGCGACGAAGGTGGCTTTGCACCCAACCTGCCTGGAGACAGGGAAGTGCTCGATGTGCTCTCTGAGGCGATCGAAGCGGCAGGGTACGTCGTTGGCCAGGACGTGTCGTTCGCCGTCGACGTTGCAGCATCCGAGCTCTACCACGATGGCCGGTACGAGCTATCTGGCGCATCGCTCACCTCAAACGAGATGATCGAGCACCTCGCTGGTCTGGTCAGGGACTACCCGATCGTGTCTGTCGAGGACGGTCTCGATGAGGCAGACTGGGATGGCTGGCAGGTGATGACGAGCCAGATGGGCTCAGACGTCCAGATCGTCGGAGACGACCTGCTCGTGACGAACGTCGATCTGCTCGCCAAGGCGATCGATCTCGATGCTGTGAATGCGATCTTGATCAAGGTGAATCAGATCGGATCCCTGTCCGAGACCTTGCACACGATGGGTCTTGCGGAGCGCAACGCATACGGTTCGATGGTCAGCCACCGTTCCGGCGAGACGGAGGATTCGTTCATCTCGCACCTCGCCGTTGCGACGAACGCCGGGCAGATCAAGACAGGCGCGCCCGCGAGAGGTGAGCGGGCCGCCAAGTACAACCAGCTTCTGCGCATCGAGGAGAGCCTCGGGACGCAGGCAAGATTCGCGGGTTGGGACAGGTTCGCTTCCAAGTCATGACAGACACGCTCGCACCCCCCGAATCTCACCGGCGTCCACGCAGGGTGAAGCGGAAACGGTCGGGCCTTGGCACGGCGATGTTCATCGTGTTGCTTGTCGCCCTTGGCCTCGTTGCGACCGGTGTGTTGCCTGTACGCGACTTCCTCGAACGCGAGCAGGCGGTGGATGCCGCCAATGAGCAACTTGCTGAGATCACGGCCGGGAACGAACTGCTCGCTGACGACGTCAACGCCCTGTACTCGGAAGAGGAAGTCGAACGAATCGCCAGGGAGCAGTACGGGTTCGTACGACCGGGCGAAGTCGGCTACGTTGCCGTGCTGCCCGATGACCCCGCAGCTGCGGCTACCCCGGTTGAACCCGAACCCGCCGTGCCCGATGACAGGTCGATCTTGCAGATGATCTGGGATTTCATCACGGGGAATGATCTCGCGGTCGATGGATGATCGAGACGTCGTAGCGGTCCAGATCGGGCGTCCGCCGCGATCTCGTGTTCCCGTGAGATCACGGTGCCACCTCGGCATGCCGGTCGTGATCGATGTGCCGCCGATCCTCGATGACGGAACGCCGTTTCCAACGACGCACTGGCTCACCTGTCCGCTCGCCACCATCAGGATCTCGCGGATCGAGTCGAAAGGGGGTGTGCGTATCGCCGACGAACTGATTCAGGCCGACGCCGACG
This sequence comes from Actinomycetota bacterium, assembly GCA_039714815.1. GTDB lineage: Bacteria > Actinomycetota > Acidimicrobiia > Spongiisociales > UBA5794 > JAMBLL01. The sequence continues at coordinate 2,295 of JBDLIR010000318.1, forward strand.
TGCGTGCAGCCTTCGACGGTGCCATGGAGAGGTACGCACAGGCGAGGGACTCGCTGCTTCCTCAGGGGTGGGAGGGCCCGACGCCGACCGGAGGCGTGGCCGGTTCATCGGGTGGTGTCAAATGCCTGCATGCCCACTATGCGGACACCGCGGCAGGGAACGACAACCCGATCGGCGAGGACGTCGCCGAGCGAATCGAACCGCTGGCATGTACGACGACGTGTGTCGTCGAAATCGGCGGTGTCGCCGTCGCCAATCCAGAGTGGGTTGAGCCCCGGTGAGCGTCGCGGCGATCGACATCGGGTCCAACTCCGTTCGCCTCCTCGTGGTGGGCCCCGACGGTTCCGAGATCGCTCGCGACACGGCCGTCACGGCTCTCGGGACGGGGCTGGAAGAGACCGGATCGTTCGATGCAGCGGCATACGACGCGACCCTGGCGGTCATTCGACGGTACGCATCCACGATCGCAGGTCTAGATGTGCAGGACGTGCGGGCTGTGGCGACGTCGGCATCTCGTGATGCGCACAACGGTGCTGCTCTCATGGCGGACATCAGCCGCGTGCTCGGAATCGAACCGTCGATCATCGACGGCGCCCGTGAAGCCAGCCTTGCGTTTGCCGGTGCGACTCGCGCAGGAGGGCGAACCGGGCCGACGCTGGTGATCGATGTTGGGGGCGGTTCCACAGAGTTCGTGTACGGTGTCGACGCCCCATCGTATGCCGTGAGCATCGACATGGGATCGGTCAGGCTCACCGATCGTTGCTTCGACCGCCGGCCTGCCACGGAGGGACAGGTCAGTCACGCACGGTCAGAGGCTGATGCTGCGTTCGCCCCCGTTGACGTATGTGGTCGCCCCGAGACCGCGATCGGTGTCGCGGGCACCTTCACCAGTCTGTCTGCGATGGCTC
>JBDLIR010000319.1:0-3199 GCA_039714815.1 Actinomycetota bacterium
CTAGGGCGGCGTTGTCGGATTCGAGTGTGTCGACTTGTGCTACCAGGGAGTCGTTGGCGCCTTCAAGTGCGGCGACTTGTGCTGCCAGGTCGGCGACTTGTGCTGCCAGGTCTTCGTGAGCGGACTGTGACGGCCAATGAGCCTCGACCTTCTGTCCTTTGCATTCCTTGGCCGGCACGTCGCCTTCGGCAACGTCAACAAGGTCGCCACCAGCGGTGAGGCACCCGGAGTATTGCGTTGCGTCGCTTGTCGCCAGCGCTACTCCGCCGACCACCAGCATCATCGCCACGAAGGCGACCAAAGCAATCGATAAGAGAACCCCGTTTCGAGTCGCCGAGATACGTTCAGTAATTGACATGCTCTCCCCTTTCTTGTCTTGGTTGCATGCACATACACGAGACGGGTGGCATGTTCAGGAAGAAGATCGGAGGGCATCGACCGATAGACGCAACCGTTCGCGCCTGAAACTGGAGTGATCCCCAGGTCCCCCCTGGTGAGCCTCCGTCGTGACAGCTAAACCTAGTCCACGGATCGGCGGGTTCAAGAGGCTCTTTTCGACAAGTTCAAGAGGCTGCGATGCGACTCGGACGAGCACTTCGATGCGACCACGGCATCGTGAGCGTTCTTGTCTCACCCCGCTGGTAGCTTTACGTCATGAAGTTCCTCAAACGCGTTGTGATCGGCTGGTTGGCCGTTGTCGTCGCTGCTGTCGTTGCGGCATTCACCGTCAAGAAGACCGTGCCAGCCTTCGGTGACGAGAGCGACGACTCATTCTCCCTCGTTGCGACGATCGGTGGGAGAGAGTTCGCGAGTTCTGCACAGCACTTCGTTCACGGCAGTGCGCTCGCTGTCATGGGCGGCGTAGATCTGGACCTGAGTACGGCGGCGCTTGCGCCGGGCGCAAAGCTGGAGCTGCGAGCGTTCATGGGCGGCATCGATGTTTCGGTCCCCCGGTCATGGCGCGTCGAGGTGATCTCCACCGAACGCATGGGGGAGGTTGTGAACCTGCTCGACGAGGACGACCAGGACGACGAGGGCCCACTGCTCATCGTGTACGCCACGGCAACGATGGGTGGTATCTCGATCAGCCCGGCGTACGATTCCTGATGCCTGTCGACCTCGCCTCGACCATCACGTATCTCAAGGATCACGCCCTCGAACACGGGTTCCATGTCCACGACGAGCGACACTTCATCGAGACCTACACGCTGCGGCAGTCGTGGGAGATCGACGTGCATCCCGCCGAGGCATGTTCGGGGCCGCTCGATCTCCACATCGCCCTCGATGTTGACCCGAGGCTGCTCCTCAAACTCGAAGAGGCGCTCGCCGACAGCGACGAAGTGCCGGACGACTCTAACGATGCGTACGAGGTCGCTTTCCTCTTCAACTGGACGCTTCCGCCTCTCGAGAATCCACCGGATCTCATCATGCTGTCGGCCGACCTCGGGGGGATCGGCGGCATCGATCTCCCCATCGAGGTCAGCTCGGTCCAGTCGATGGGAGCGCTCGCTTCTGCCCAGGACCAGCGGCTGAGTGTCGTTGGCGCCGCAAAGCGATCGCTCGTCGACCTGATGTTCCGTCAGGACTCGTTCTGTGAGGTCCTCGACCGTGTGCATGATGTGTCGATGTTCTTCATCGAGAACGCCGACACCTGGACCGGCCAGGAGTAGTCAGGCAGTCCCGGGTCAGGCAGCCTTCCGGTCGGTGTCACCAGGCGGTGCACCGGGGAGAACGAACACCGTCCCTGCGATGACCTCAGGCTTGTCCGGCAGAAGCCACGCACCGGTTCTCACGAGCCCCCGTGCGATGTGTCGGCGCAGCGAGTGCAATGCACCCGGAAGCGCCTTTGCCCGGTGGATGGCTCCACGAAGCTCGGAGTCATAGACGGTGATGTGGGTGTCGATGGTGGTGGGGGTGAACGGTGTCATTGCGGGGAGTCCTTTCTACGGTTCTTCGGATCGAGGTAGTAGTCGAGGGATGAGGCAGCCTCGGTCATGGTGTCTCGTCGTAACGAGTATCGCTTCGTGTCGCCCATGTGGATACCGATCAGTCCGGCAGCCCGAAGGAGCATCAGGTGGTGGTGGAGTGTCGACTTGCCGATGTCGAACTCCTGAGAGAGCTCGGCGAGGGAGGCATCGGACTCACCGAGCTTTCTCAAGATCCTGAGCCTTCGCTCGTCCCCGAGGGCCTTGAACGCCTTGAGAAGCCACGGCGCTGGTGCATCGGGGTCCATCTCCAGACTCTCGTCAGACACGGAATAGGCGTATACGTTGAAATCGGGTCCTGCGCTCACGACAACCCATGGTCTCGCGACCATCGACGGCATCAGAACGATCGGGCGTGCCGCGTGGTGGCCCGATAGGGTGATGCCCGATGTGGCGATCTCGATGACTCGCTGCGGAGAGAGCCTGCGGGTCATGGCCCGCTTACTCTCAAAGTCGGATTCGAGGTTGTGTCGGAACGCCTTCTCGTACTGTGCGAACACGTCTTCCTGGAAGGCGGTGAGTACGCCGAGGATCTTGTCCTTCGTCTGCTGCGGGTCCATCCCGAGGAGAGCACGCAGCGTCCCTGCCCACCGCGCCATAGATGGTTTGCTGAATTCCTCGAGGGCGAGGAACTCATCCAGAGCGCCTTGCTTGCCTTCGGCAGCGTCGGCGATCAGATCCTGGTAGCGCTCGTCGAAAAGGTCGTAGCACTGCGACAACCGGAAACGGAGATCGACGGGGTCGTACGACCCGAGGAAGTCGAGAAAGTCCTGAACGCTTCCGCCCTGACCCGCCTCTGGCAAGAGTGCGACGAGGCCGATCCACACGTCGCCGGTTCCGACATCTTCGAGGTCGCCTCTCGTCTTGTCTGACATCCTTGCCTCGAGGTCGTCGAACCAGTCACTTCCCAGGTCGAGATCTGCGAGGCCCTCGCCTGCCATCCGTTCTCCGATGATCCAGAGCGCAAGGAGTAGGTCGATGGCAGAGTGGTACGAAACGGTCAGGTTGACCTTCGCCTCTCGCTGTGATGTGTAGTCAGCGATCTTCATCGGATACTCCCGGCTTGTTCGTTCTATCATTTTCTAACCTGTTCGAAGTATATCGAACATCATGAAGAACGTCAAATAGATTCGAGATATTCCAAAAGTCAGCCATCAGCCATCAGCCGTCAGCCGTCAGCTTTGAAGAGCCCCCTCTGTCTCGTTCCTCGACAT
>JBDLIR010000320.1:0-3178 GCA_039714815.1 Actinomycetota bacterium
CCCGTGAACTGGTTCCACGACATGTGGGTCTGCCCGAACTCGCGCTCCTCCATCGTGATGCAGCCCTGCACGGGGCACACGAGGCTGCACAGATTGCACCCTACGCACAGGTCGTCGATGATCCAGACGTTCGTCTTGTCGTCATCAGACCGCTCGGCTCCGATGGCTTGATGTGCGCCGTCCTGACATGCGATGTAGCACAGTCCGCAGTTGATGCACTTGTCCTGATCGATGTTCGCTTTGACCACGTAGTTGATGTCGAGATCAGCCCAATCCGTGACCTTGTTCACGGATAGGCCGCGGAGTTCATTGACGCTCGCCATGCCCTTGCTGTCGAGATAGTTCGACAGACCCTCGGCCATGCCTTCGACGATCCGATATCCGTAGTGCATCACCGCGGTACATACCTGGATGGTTGTCGAGCCAAGGAGGATGTACTCAGCAACGTCTTCCCAGGTGGCGATACCACCGATGCCGCTGATCGGCAGTCCCGCGGTGAACGGGTCGGCAGCGATCGATGCGACCATGTTGAGGGCGATCGGCTTGACTGCCGGGCCGCAGTACCCGCCGTGACTCGACTGACTTCCCACCACGGGGCGCGGCGTGAACGAGTCGAGGTCCACGCCCGTGATCGAATTGATCGTGTTGATGAGGCTCACGGCATCCGCACCGCCGTTCTTAGCTGCGCGCGCCGCAACCCGGATATCGGTGATGTTGGGTGTCAACTTGACGAACACCGGCACCGTAGCCGATGCCTTCGCCCATCCGGTGATGTCACACGTGTAGTCGGGAACCTGGCCGACGGCTGCTCCCATTCCGCGTTCAGACATGCCATGGGGACATCCGAAGTTGAGTTCGATCGCATCAGCACCCGCTTGCTCGACCTGTTTGATGATGGAGTCCCACGCCTCGGGATTCGACTCGACCATCAGGCTCACGACGACAACGTTGTCCGGGTACCGGCGTTTCACCTCCGCGATCTCGATGAGGTTCACCTCGAGCGATCGGTCTGTGATCAGTTCGATGTTGTTGAGCCCGGCCATCCGCTGGCCGTTGAGGTCGATGGAGCTGTACCGGCTGTACACGTTCTCGATGGGGTCACCGAGCGTCTTCCACACGGCACCTCCCCAGCCGGCGTCGAACGCCCGTGCGATCTGATCACCGGTGTTCGTCGGTGGAGCGGACGCAAGCCAGAACGGGTTGGGGGATTCGATCCCGCAGATGTTCACTGATAGGTCGGCCATGGCTAACCCTCACTTCCGTATGTTTCAGACCGCAGCGATCGATCGATATCGAGCGCCGCAGCTTTGCCGTGCGCAACGGCGTTCACGACTTCCTTGCCCCCGTTGACACAGTCACCCCCGGCCCATATCTTGCCGTTGCCCGTCCTGAAGGCTTCGTCGACGACGACCCTGCCGCCGGCGTCGGTGGCGACTCCGTCGATGCCGCCTAAGAACGACCGTCGCTTCTCCTGTCCGGTGGCCCGCATCACGATCGTGGCCGGGATCGCGTATTCGCTTCCGGAAATCGTGACGAGGGTGACGGAACCGTCACCCGCGGTGACATGCTCGGTCCGGTTGCACACCAGCGATTCCACGGCCGTGTCGCCCTCGATGCGTGCTGGAGCGCTCCAGTGGATGAACTCGACACCGCTCGTGAGCGCTCGTTCGATGTCGTGCGGATAGGCCTTCATCTCGCCTCTCCCCCGCCGGTACACGAGATACACGCGGTCGGCGCCGAGCCTGGCCGCCTGGGTCACCGCATCGATCGCCGTGTTGCCGCCTCCGATCACAGCGACACGCTGACCGGCGATGTCTGCTGTTCCTGCGCGCACATCAGCGATGAAATCGAGGGCGTCGACGAAACCGTCGAAGTCCTCCCCTTCGATGCCGAGCGGTGGAACGGCGCCGAGGCCAACGCCCAGGAACACCGCGTCGTGCGTCGAGACGAGGTCATCGACCGAGATGTCGCTCCCGACCGAAGTCCCCTGCGAGAACTCGACACCGAACCCCTTGATGAAGTCGACTTCAGCCAGTGCGGTCGAGCGGTCCATCTTGTAGCTCGCAACCCCGTAGGTGTTGAGCCCGCCAGGATCCTCGTTCGCGTCGTACACGACCACGTGATGCCCGCGCTGAGCAAGCTCTGCTGCACACGAGAGCCCGGCCGGCCCCGCCCCGATCACACCGATGCTGTGACCGGTAGACGGTGCAACCTCGAGCAGAGGCGTTTCGCCGAACACCACGTCATCGGTTGCGAACGCCTGTAGTCGACCGATGTCGATCGGGCGTTCATGGAGGTCGTTGAGGACGCACGCACCCGCACAGAGCACCTCGGTCGGGCACACGCGGGCGCACGACGCTCCGAGAATGTTCGCACTGAGGATCGTTCTGGCCGAACCGACAAGGTCGCCGGTGGCGATCCGTTTGATGAACCCCGGCACGTCGATGCTCGTCGGACATGCCCGCGTGCACGGCGCATCCCAGCACATCAGGCACCGGTGTGCCTCCACGAGCGCCTCGTCATGGGTCATCGTTGGCGCTGGAACGATCCCGCCCGCCTCAACCGTCATCATCATCTGCCCTCCGTCTTAGGACTTTGGCGTCGATTTGGCTGATATTTCGTTCAAATCGACGCCAAAGCCCTGATAGTCGATCCTACTCGCCGCCTTCGAGCAGTTCGATGGTCCTGGGTGCCCAATCCGCACCCTGGATGTCCACGCCTCGAGCTGCCAGGTTCGCCTGAGCTAGGGTTGCGACATCCGTCCTGAATGCGCCGTCCGTTGGTGCCCCAGCGAGGATCCCCTCAGAAACAGCGACCTCCACGGTCTGGTCCCACAGCGCCGTGTCCATCGTGCCGGCACCCTGGGGTGACGGCCAGATCAGGTTGTTGATCTCGTTGAGTTGCCATGCCTGGTGAGAGGCACCCAGGGTGGGTCCTGCAGCAAGAACGATCTCGACACACGCGTCGAACTCGTCGCGACAGGAGGCCCAGCCACGCAGTGATGCTTCAACGAACGCGACTGCCGTCGCCATGTACTCCTCGTCAGAGTCGAGCTTGTCGGCGTCTGCCCAGATCGCATCCTGGAGCATCGCAGTTCCCACGTCGTTCCAGTCGATGATCGCAAGATCTTCGGGCTGGTACAGCTCGCCCGTGTCGGGGTTGACGGTCTCAAGGACCT
>JBDLIR010000321.1:0-3156 GCA_039714815.1 Actinomycetota bacterium
TGTCCGTCATCGCCTTTCGCCATTTACCGATTCCGGCCTCGACTTCCTTGTCGCGGTCCGCTGGCGTGAGACTGCTCAGGTTCTTTGGCATGGGGTGATGACACCACTCCTGCTCGGTGAGGCTGGACGCAACAACCGAATCGGTCTTCTTGAAGATGTGCCCGGGTTCCGCCAACGGCCTCCAGACAGCCGGACTCCACGCAGCGACGTACATAGCGCAGTATTCGGCAAGGGTCAGCAGATGGTTGGCGCCCGAGCCGGTCGTGAAGTTGGCTACGTCCTGGACGAGCTTGCGGCGACGCTCGGTCGGGAAGTTCTCGATCGTCCCCTCGACCTCGCTGACCGCTGTGTCGCCGTCCTTCACGACAGGCAGCGTCTCGAACCTCCCGAACATCTCGCCGCCCGCATCGTTGAGGACGGGGAGCAACACCATCGCCAACGTATCGGCGTATATCTGGTCCCCGGTGAGGAACAGCTGGTGTGGCCGCAATGTCGGCACTGCAAGGTTGGTCTCGATGACCTCGTCCAGATAGGCCATCGCGTCGTGGCCTGGCGCTGTTGTCTTGCGGCAGCTTGCGTGGGCCAGGACCAGGTCGTTGAGGGAACCGGGAGAGGTGACGAAGCTCGGAAGACGGTCAAGTGTGTATCCGAGAGCTAGTTGCGGCGGCGTTGCATCCTTGTCCGAGTCTCCCGGCTCGTCGCGCAGCAAGCCTGCTGACTTGAGGTTGGTCACCTGGCCGGCAACATCGACCTCGACGTCGTAGGCGTAGATCGTGCCGGGTGCGAGCGCCGGAAGCGGCTGTTCGGCCGAGATAGTTACGAGTGCTATGTGCAGGCTCTCACCGACACGGAGCGTGTCACGCTCACCGGTCGCCCAGGGGGCGTCACCGGATTCCACCTCGCCCGGTGTGTTCGTCGCAAACTGATGCTGCTGCCAGACGCTCACCTTGACGGAAGCCTTGCTGCTGAGCGCGACCCAGATCGCAACGAGGCGCGGCTCGACCCGCCGGACGATCGGTCCGGCCAGAATCAGCGGCAGCGGCATCGGTGTGACCTCTCCTCGTCGCCTTCAGTCGGGCGAACCGACTCCATCGAGCGGTTAGCTCCAACGTCGAAAACTACGCGCCTCGACCATGACGAAGAAGCAATGTTTTCGCGACCCCGTGTGGGCGATTGGCTGTGGTCTGCTTTGGGTGTTGGTGATACGATTGAGATGGTGTCTACCGGACGAGCCAGGGTGAACGCGGGCCGGTAACGGATTCGTTGAAGCTTCGGAAGGAGGTTCGGTGGCCGTTTCGAGACACCCTCTACATCGCCGCTTCGACCTGCTTCTGTCGTGCTGGCGGTGCGTGTCATCAGACCGCGCTGAGGAACGAAGGCAGGACGAATCGGCGCGATGCCCGATCTTGAACGGGCAAGGAAGGGAAAGGACATGAGACGAACGATTATCGTGGTGGCGCTGCTCACTCTCACAGCCCTCGGGCTGCCTCTCGGCGCCGGTAGTCACGCAACAGCATCCAGTTCCACCGTCGTCAGCGGGACGATCACCGGCTGGGAAGAGTCAACGAACCAGTTCCACTTCGATGACTATCTCAGCGTCGATACCGACCTCGTGGGGTGGTGGTCCCAGGGCGGATCCGACCGGGCCTGGATGTATGGCTATACGGCAGACACACACGTCGCGTACGGGCCGATCTCAACCGACACCGAGATCTGTGAGATTCGCGACGCATCCACTTACGCATATGAGCCCTGGAGCGAAGGGCTGTTCTACGATCCCGAGCATCCGACGTACAACAGCCGGTATGTGATGTTCCACAACACCACCACCGGGTTCTACGGCGCTTTCAGGATCGATGACATCTACGACACCGAATTCATTGACCTGACCTGGTACGCCCAGACCGACGGGACCGCCGATTTTGGGCCGTGCGAGCCTGTCAACCAACCCCCCGTCGCTGACGCAAACGGGCCGTACACGGCCAATGAGGGAGACCTGGTCACCTTCGACGGGTCGGGCTCCACTGATCCCGACGGCGATCCGCTGGCGTTCACGTGGACGCTGGTACCAGCCAACGGTGCATTCGACGGGACGATCGGAGTGACGCCGACGCACGTCTTCGGCGATAACTACGGTGGAACGGTCACCCTCACGGTCGAGGACGACAACGGCTTGAGCGACACGACAGATTCCACGGTGACGATCAACAATGTGGCACCGGATGTTGGGCCGATCACCGGTCTTCCAACCGAGCCGATTGCCACTGGAGCCACCGTCGATGCTCAGGCAGACTTCACCGACCCGGGTTTCGACGACACCCACGAAGCTAACTGGGACTGGGGTGACGGCATCACCGAAACCGGGACGATCATCGGCATCGGGGGATCTATCACCACGTTCGGATCTCATGCCTACGACGAGCCCGGCATCTACAGCATCTATCTCACGGTCACCGACGACGATGGTGGTGCCACCGTTGTGGCGTCCGAATACATCGTCGTGTACGACCCCTCGGCGGGTTTCGTGACAGGTGGAGGATGGTTCGACTCACCAGAAGGCGCCATGTACCCGGGTGCCCTCACGTCGTTCGACGGCAGTTACTACGAACTCGTGCCCGTCGACCCTTGGATGGATTGGTATGCAGCGAACAGCGCAGCAAACGCAATGTCCTACGACAAATGTGAGGATGCGCATCTCGCGACGATCACGTCCGCTGGCGAGCAGGCCGTCCTCGCTGGTCTGATGGCCGGCACGACTGAGAATGCGTGGATCGGCGGATTCCAGCCAGAGACGGAGTTGGACAAGAACGCCAACTGGCAGTGGGTGACCGGGGAACCGTTCAGCTTCACGAATTGGGATGGCGGTGAACCGAACGACAACCCGTACGGCACGTTCATCCCTGGATCGGAACAGTATCTCGAGACGTACCAGGTTTCAGGCGTCTGGAACGATGCCCCGGGCTACGAGCCGAAGGCCTACTACGTGGTCGAGTACGAGGATTGCGACTCTGGACCGACAGGGAAGGCAACGTTCGGGTTCGTTTCGAAGTACAAGAAGGGTGCAGGTGTCCCCACCGGGAACACAGAGTTCCGGTTCAATGCCGGCAACCTGGATTTCCAATCATGCAGCTATGACTGGTGGATGGTCGCCGGAAG
>JBDLIR010000322.1:0-3149 GCA_039714815.1 Actinomycetota bacterium
GAGGACGCCATATAGGACGTCACGAACCCTGGGTTCAGGTGACCTCAGTCGTCGGTGTCGCGACGTTCTGCGACAGTATTGAGGACGCCGTTGACGAATGCCCCGCTGTTGGCCGTTCCGTAGAGCTTGGCGAGTTCGATGCACTCGTTGATGGGCACGCCGATGGGGAGATCCGTGAAGAGGATCTCATAGGTGCCGAGCCGCAGGATGTTGCGGTCGACCAGGGGCATACGTTCAATGCGCCAGCGGGTCGAGGCCGAAGATATCGCGGCGTCGATCGTCTCGCGATTGCTCCACACCTGGTCGGCGAGGACACCCGCGTCTCTGGGGACCTTCGTCACGTCGATCTCTTCCATCGAACGGCTGTCCGCAGCGTAGAGGGCGCCAAGCGCCAGGTCGCGGGTCTCGTCGACGGTCACGACACGCGGGTGATGTAGGTGCCAGTGCGGGTGTCGACCTTGACGATGTCGCCCTGATCGACGAACAGCGGCACCTGGATGACCCTGCCCGTCGAAAGCGTTGCAGGCTTCGTGGCCCCCGAGACCCGGTCACCCTTGATCCCTGGTTCTGTGAACGTGATCTCGAGTTCGACCGACGCGGAGAGCTCGATGTCCACCGGAGTTCCCTCGAACATCGCGATCCGGACCGTCATCCCGTCCGTGAGGAAGTCAGCGTTCGTGTCGACGATCTGCTCGGCCACGCTCATCTGCTCGTAGGTCTCTCCATCCATGAAGTTGAAACCCATGTCGTCGCGGTACAGGAAGGTGAAATCCCTCCGATCGATACGAGCCTTCGGAACCTTCTCCCCCGCTCTGAACGTACGATCGATGACGGCTCCGGTCCGGACGTTCTTCAGTTTCATCCGAACGAATGCCTTGCCCTTGCCCGGTTTGACATGCTGGTACTCGGTGATGGTGAACAGCCCCTCAGGGAGGTTCAACGCCATCCCTGGTCGGGCATCGTTGGTTGAGATCATGGTGCTAGTCCTTGGATTCGGGCCGGTTCACTCGATGAGATCGATACCAGCGAACGCGGCTTGTACGGTAGCGTCATCTGGCCGCATGATCACAGGCGACTCGAACTCCTCGAGAAGCACCATCCGCAGGCCCGCACTGTCGCGCTTCTTGTCGAGCGCCATCATCGAACGCACCGCCTGGAGTTTCGCTGCCGGCGCACGCACCGGTAAGCCGATCCTCCCGAGCACATCCTCCTGACGGGACGCCCCCGTGAACCCGAGCGCATGCTGGGACGCGTACCCTGCTGCGACCATCCCGACGGCAACCGCTTCGCCATGGGGCATGCCCGTTGTAGCTTCGATGCCGTGGCCGATCGTGTGCCCGTAGTTCAGGATCGCACGCGTCCCTTGCTCGGTGAAGTCCTCGTTGACGACGCCGACCTTGATGGCGACGGACCTGTTGACGACTTCCTCGAGGTCGGTTTCGATGCCATCTGCTTCGAACGCGGCCATGATGCCGAGATCGGCGATGAAACCCGTTTTGACGGCCTCGGCGGCCCCGATGATCTTCTGCTCTTTGGGAAGCGCATCGATGATGTCCATGTCGACGAACACTGCCTCAGGATGAGCGAACACCCCTGCCAGGTTCTTGCCGTCGACATTGACGGCGGTCTTCCCTCCGATCGCGGCATCGACCGCCGCGAGCAGCGTCGTCGGCAGGTAGAAAGCAGAGATTCCCCTGAGATAGGTCGCTGCGATGAATCCTGCAACATCGGTGAGCGCCCCGCCACCGATGCCGACGATCGCGTCATCCCTCGAGAATCGATGATCGTTCAGGAAGCGGTACACGTCCTCGGCCACGGAGAGTTGCTTGGCTGCCTCGCCATCTGGAAGCGTGCAACTGACGGTCTCGACGCCAGCGTGGTTGAACGCTGCGGCAACGGAGGCGGTTTGGCGGACCGTTGTCGGCTGGCACAAAAGGGCGATCTTCCCCCGTGGATCGGCCACGACGGTGCCCACGAGCGTGTCGGCTACGGCCCTGCCGACAACGACGGTCGAGACGTCGATGTCTCCATCACGGATCACATGGAGACGCATCTGGCCACCGCCTCCACGACCTCGTCGATGTCCCTGTCGCTCGTGTCGACGACCACATCGGCCGATGCCGCGTACGCGGACGCCCGGTCCGCTGCGATCGTTGCGATGTCGCGACCGCCGTTGAGCAGTGGGCGGTCGTCTGTGTCCGAGAGCCTCGCCGACAATGTCCGGGCGTCGGCATCGAGGAGGACGGTCGTACCTGTGGACTTCATCGCAACTACGTTCGCGGCATCGAGCACGACCCCTCCCCCGGTCGCCACGACACGATCCTCGAGCGTTGCGATCCTGGCGATGGCCACACGCTCGGCCCTACGGAACGCAGCCTCGCTCTCGGAGAAGAGATTCTCGATGCTGCGGCCGGTGGCGGTCACGACCTCAGCGTCGGCATCGATGAACGGCACTCCAAGCCTGTCAGCGACCTTCTTCCCGACCGATGTCTTGCCGCTTCCCATCATCCCGATGAGCCAGATGTGCCCCATCAGTACGATGCCATGCGGCTGCGATACGCGTCCGCTGACGAGACGAGGTCCTCCACGGTATCTCCGCCAAGGCTTCTGAAGATCTCGTTGGCGAGTACGTACGCGACCATCTGCTCCGCCACGACACCTGCGGCTGGTACCGCACAAACATCGCTGCGTTCGCGGAATGCCTTCGCCGCCTCTTTCGTGGTCACATCGACCGTATCGAGCGGCCTCATCAACGTAGCGATCGGCTTCATGTACGCGGATACCGAAACGACTCCGCCTGTGGTCATGCCACCCTCGAGTCCCCCCGCACGGTTCGTGCTGCGTCCATATTCGGTGTCGTAGACGATCTCGTCGTGCGCATCCGAACCGAGCGACCGCGCCTGGCGGATCCCGGCTCCGATCTCCACTGCCTTGATCGCCTGGATGGACATGACCGCTCCAGCGAGTAGCCCGTCGAGTTTCCTGTCCCAATGCACGTGACTGCCGAGCCCCGGCGGAACTCCATATGCGAGGATCTGCGCCGTACCGCCGAGCGTGTCCCTGTCTGACTTCGCCTTCTCTATCGCAGAGATCATCGCCGATTCGGACTGTGTGTCGAACACACGCACCTCCGAGGCGTCGATCGTGGA
>JBDLIR010000323.1:0-3141 GCA_039714815.1 Actinomycetota bacterium
TTGAACACGCTTCCTCGCGAGCACGAAGCGGCGGGATTGGACCTCGCATCTCAGATCGAACCGCTCGATGAAGACGGGAACAGGGATGCCAACGGTGCAATAGCGGTGATCTCGATCGGCGTCTCGAACACGTTTCGGGAGTTTCAGGACTTCATCACGATCGTTGAGGGAAAGACAGCGCCTTCGATCGTGCTCGTCAACGGTGCGCAGGCGGGAGAGGGTGTCTCGAAGTGGGCAGATCCTCATGGCGCACCCTGGGCCGGCGCTGATGCGGCCCTCAGGGTTGCGGGAGTATCCAGCGCTCAGGTGCAAGCCGCCTGGGTGAAGGTGCCCGAACGCATCCTGACCTGGGACGAACTCGAGCCATTCCCCATCGATGCCCGGACATATCGAGACGAGCTGGTTGAAGTCCTCCGTATAGCCAGGGATCGGTACCCGAACCTTCGTATTGCCTACCTTTCGAGCCGCATCTATGGCGGCTACAGCACGAGCGCGGCTCCGAGCCCCGAACCCTTGACATACGAGAACGGATTTGGCGTCAAATGGACCATTGAAGACCAGATCAACCGCGTACCCGGACTGAACCATGACCCAAGCCTTGGTCCTGTCGAGCTTCCTTGGATCGCGTGGGGTCCCTATCTGTGGGCCGATGGGACCACCCCACGTGCCGACGGACTCACATGGGATTGCTCCGATCTGCTGCGAGACGGCACCCATCCGACGGAATCGGGGATCAGGAAGGTCGCCGTGCTGCTCGCCCAGCACTTCCTATCTGCGCCCACATCTGTGCCATGGTTCACATCAACCGGTGGTCCTGTCGAGATCGGCGAACTCCCGCCCTTCGCCCCTCAACAACTGGGTGATCGAGGAAGTTCATCCGACACGGAACGCGATCGTTCCGATCGACAGCAGGGCTCGAGGACGCCTACGACGACTTCCACCTCGACCAACGCACTGGATGCGGGACCTGTCGCTCCAGACACCCAGGATCGATTGGACAGTGCGGCAGAGGCTGCCCGCGCCGATACCTCCACGCCTGTCGGCCTAGCGCTTGTCGTTTCCTCCTTCGCTCTGGCACTCATTCTCGGCGCACTCGCTCTCCTGATGTTGCGACGCAAGGACACCGGCTGAGGCTGGGACCTCACGCGAAACATGGGTTTGCTAGGGTTGTCGCGTCGATCGGGGTCGGGGATGTCCCCGGGGTGTGTAGGAGGTCGGATTCCGGCCTTGGGTGGTTCGATTGCCAGAGAGGATTGTCATGGAAGATGTTGTGATCATCGGAGGGGGGCCGGCCGGTTCGATCCTTGGATCGTATCTATCGAAGGCGGGCGTGAGTAACACGATCCTCGAGAAGGCGGTATTCCCTCGAGCCCACGTCGGGGAGTCGTTGGTCTCGTCCACGGTTCGGATCTTTGACGAGATCGATTTCATCGAGACGATGGAGAGGGAGGGGTTCCCTCGAAAGTACGGAGCCGCGTGGCATCCCACAAAGGGAGAAGGCGAGTTCGCCATCCGATTTGCGGAGTTCCCGCAAGAAGGAGTGAATCAGGACTACACCTACCATGTCGAACGTAGCCGATTCGACGACCTGCTCCTCGACCATGCCAAGAATCTCGGGTCCCAGGTGCACGAGGGTGTTGCCGTACGAAAGGTCATGTTCGACGACTCCGGCTTCGCCAATGGCGTCCGCGTGTCGATCGACGGTGAATTATCCGAGATCCAGGCGAAGATGGTCATCGATTGTTCGGGCCGAAACACCATGCTCGGTTCCCAACTCGGATTGCGGGACAAGGACCCGATCTTCAACCAGTTCGCTGTTCACGCGTGGTTCGAGGATGTGAACCGCGGTGATGACCCCGAGACGGTCGACTTCATCCACATATATTTCCTATCGGTCGAACGGGGTTGGGCGTGGCAGATCCCGATAAGCAAAACTGTCACTTCGATCGGCGTGGTCGCCGAGAGCGACGTGTTCAAGCAATCACGGCAGCGTACAGAGGAGTGGTTCGACGATCTCGTCGCCACGAACCCCGGCCTATCGAAGGCACTCGCGGATGCGAATCGACTCAACGATTTCAAGGCGGAGGCGGACTACAGCTACGGCATGTCTGAGTTCGTCGGGGACGGTTGGATGCTCGTAGGCGATTCGGCGAGATTCGTCGACCCCATCTTTTCATCTGGTATCTCCATCGCGGCCGAGGCAGCGAAAGCCGCGTCCCAGACGATCATCGAAGCGCTTGACAAGGATGATTGGAGCAGGACTGCTCTCAAACCGTACGAGGATCGTATGAAGGCGGGTGTGGCGATCTGGTACGAGTTCATCCTTCTCTACTACAAGTTGATGCATCTGTTCACCTACTTCATCGATGCCGAGGAACACCGACACCAGATACTCCAGCTCCTTCAGGGCGAGGTGTACGACAGGGAGAACGCGCCTGTCCTCGACGCCATGCGTGACGTGATTCGCAAGGTGGAGGAAACGCCCGGACACATCTGGGCCTCATCGCTCACTGACATCCCCATCGACTGACATCCCCAGCCGAATCACGTCCCTCGGAGTCATCTTCCGCATCCGCGGCGGAAGCGACGTCGCCGATCCTCCCAATGACCAAGTTCATCAGCAACGAACGTGCCTCAGTGATTGCATCACAGCGGCCTGACCGCGGGCGCGCGAGGTGAGACAGATCGCGGCTTAGGCGACGGGATTGTGGATGGCTGGCGTATGCAGGTTCCACGATGGCAGCGAACGCGTAACGTCTTTGATGCCGGTTGGCCGGATCTTTCCTTCTTCCACCGCGTCAGTCCAGGAGAGCCTCCCGTGGTGCCCGTCGACGAAGGCGAGCGACTTCGCTCATTCACCGATTCCGATGGGAGGGTCAGCTTCCCAGCACCCGCGCTGATCGCCACTGCCCGCAAGTAGGACCCGCTCCGGAAACGCTGTCTCTGTTCTCTGTTCTCTGTTCCGTTCTTTCCTCCTTGACTCCTGGCTCTTTACTCTTGATTCTTGAGACATGGGTACCTTTGCGAGAATCCTGATCGTCGGTGCAGCAACGACGGCCCTCGCGCTCGGCGCGATCTGGCTGCTCCAGCGGAGGCTCATCTATTTCCCATCGCAGGACCTCTCTGGTTTGGCCTCAACTC
>JBDLIR010000324.1:0-3139 GCA_039714815.1 Actinomycetota bacterium
TCGGTCTCGTGGCAGCAGAGGCACAGGCGTGTGGCGTCCCCGTGGTTGCATCGAACATCGGTGGTCTCCCGTATGTCGTCAACTCATCCGAATCCGGCCTGCTCGTCGACGACCACGATCCCCGGGCGTTCGCCACGGCTGTCGCTGCGATCCTCGACCATCGATCCTTCGCCGAACGGCTGTCCGACGGCGCCGTGGCGTTCAGCCAGAAGTTCTCCTGGGAAGCCACCGCGTCCCGGCTCCTCGAGCTCTACGAGGGAATCTTGTAGGGAAAGAACAGAGAACAGAGAAACGTTCCATCGCTGAGCGAACGCGGCTAGCGCTCTCTGCTCTCTGCTCTCTGCTCTCTGCTCTCTGCTCTCTGCTCTCTGCTCTCTGCTCTCTGCTCTTGTCTCTCGCCACGCTCCCGCGAAAAGTTCCGCCGGGCTACTTGCTCACAACGGGTTGTGCACAAGGGCCTGTGGATAGCTGTGGATATGTGGAGAACCACTCCGCGGGACCATCAACTAGGGCCATCTGCGATCGACTGACGAGGGGCCGAACCGCCGGGGCGCGAAAATCGGCGCTATCGGTCGTATTGAACTGGATTCGGGGGCGTCGTATGTTGCAGGGCGAAGGCCCGATGTGCCGACATCCAAGTACCTCGTTCGGGGAAGTGCGGGGCACCAAGATGCAGGTTCGTCGGGCCTTCTTTGTCAGAAGTCAGAAGTCAGAACGCTTCGCTTTCAGAAGTCAGAAGTGTGGTATCCCTAGTGTCGTGAGCACCATCGCTGCGTTGCAGTTGCCGATCGAGTGGGGCATCCTCGGATGGCCGGACAACCCCCGGCTCAATGATGTGGCTCTGGCCACCGGTGATCCGAAGTGGGCGTGGAATCCCGCGGCGCCCGCGTTCGCCGTTCCCGCCATGGAAGAACCCGAAAGTGTGGACGTTCCGGGATTCTCGGTCGACCACGTCGTCCTGCTCGTACCGGTCCTCGACGTTGCCATCGGCCGCTTCGACAACATCGGCCTCTCCCCGAGGCTCAGGATGTTGGTGCAGGATCGACCCGCCGCCTTCTTCCGCGCCGGACCGGTGATCGAAGTCATCGAATCGCCTGTCCGCCAATCGGCCCTCTACGGAATCGCCGTCACCGCGGAGGAATCCCTCGAGTCGCTCTCACTCGCGTGGAAGGCGAAGGGCCTCAACGTGGGGGACGTCAAGGATGCGATCCAGCCGGGCAGGCGGATCATGACCGTCCACGACCTCGACGCCGGCTTCGCCGTCATGAGCCCTGACGGAGCGACGCGCACGAACCGCTGATCCCTCACGAACGGCTACACGCTCGCTCCAACCCGAGGTACTTTGCGCCCTTGTGCGCGGACACATCGGTTCGTATCCTTTGCGCATGCCGTTCGACCATGCGCTGACCACGACCGCCGACCTCAGGTCCATCTACCGAGAGCCATCGAAGCCTTCTGTGGCCAAGCAGATCGATCATCTCGACGACCACTGCCGCGTCTTCATCGATCATTCGCCGCTCGTCCTGCTCGCGTCGAGCAGCGCCGCCGGTCGCGTCGACGTGTCGCCCCGAGGTGGATACCCGGGCTTCGTTCGCATGCTCGACGAGCATCGCCTCGCCATTCCCGACATGGCGGGCAACAACCGCCTCGACTCGATGCAGAACCTGGTCGACTCGCCCGGAGTCGGCCTCCTCTTCTGCATACCCGGCCTCGACGAGACACTCCGGGTGAACGGCACGGCGACGATCACCACCGACCCGGAGGTGCTCGAGACCTGTGCAGGCAACGACCTCTACCCGAAGGTGGCGATCGGGGTGGACGTGGATGAGGTGTTCATCCACTGCGCCAAGGCCCTGCGCCGAAGCCGCCTCTGGCATCCCGATGACTGGCCCGACCTCGGTGACATGCCGACCGTGGCGTGCATGCTGAAGGACCACTACGACCTCCCCGAAATGGATCTCGCCGCCATCGAAGAGCGGCTGACCGATGCCTACGAACGAACCACTTGGATGGTGGGCGGGGATTCCTGAAGGCGCCTGCCCGCCACGGGGCAACCGGTGGCTCGATCAGACGCCGAAGATGAGTTCGCGCAGCCGCACGCGGCTGGTGGCGAACGTGTCGAGGTCGACCCGTATCGACCCGAGTCTCAAGCCTCGCATTTCGTCGCCGAAGCGGGTAGCGACCTTCACGGTGCCGTCCACATGCTCGAGGACTCCCAGCCCCAGGCACCGTCCACGCTCGTCCTGGACGCCGACGAGCATGCCGTTGAGCCTGCTCACGTCGAATCCATCCGGCAGCGTCGGGGCGAACACGGTCGTCTGCACCCGCCAGCGAGGCGGGTCGTCTCCGAGGTCGGCGTGGAGCGCCTTCGCTCGGGCGTCCTGCCTGTCGATCGGGGACACGGGGACAACGTCGGGGGGAAGGTCGATCTCAGCGACTCGGGTGGAAAGGAAACGGCGCAGCATGCCGATGACAGGATCGAGTTCCTGCCCGCGCCTGATCGCAACGACGAGTTCGGGCTGGGCCAACTCGACGAGGTGGTACTTGAGCGTCTGACCCACGACACCCGTCACGACACCCGTCGTGTCGCAGATGACGAGATCGGCGTGCTCTTTGGCGATGTCGATGAGGGCGGTGACAGCAACCACATGGGGAAGCACGACACCGTTCGGCTCGACGGCGCCGACGAAGCGCAGTTCGTCCGGTACGGCGAGGGAGTCACACTGGTCGAGGGAGGACACGATCTTGAGGCCGACGCACCCGACGGGGCCGACGGTTGAAGCCGCCACATCGCCGTCGACGTACGCAACGGTCCGACCATGTTCGACGGCATCGCGTAGGAGCATGCGCGCAAGTGTCGTCTTGCCCGTTTCGGCATCGCCGATGACCATGACGACGCCTTCCAGCCCTGTGACCCGCTCCCGCAGTGCCTCGTATGACGCGTCGTCGCCCACCAAGGGGCCTCCTCGTTCGTTGCTCGCGAGTCTATGACTGCACGGGTGGACAGGTGGACGGGTGGGCGTCAATCCTCGGTGCGGCGCTCCCGCAGGGTTCTGCGCATCACCTTGTGGGACGCGGTGCGTGGGAGGGCTTCGATGAGGAAGACCTCGTGCACCTTGAACAGTGGGTTGAGGCGCTG
>JBDLIR010000325.1:0-3128 GCA_039714815.1 Actinomycetota bacterium
GTCTCGCGGGTCGTTGTCCCGCTCACGGAAGATCTTCAGATCTTTGTGGACGGCGTGAATGGGCTGGTCGCGTCGGGGGGTGGCGACTACCCCGAGGCAGTGTATTCGGGGCTGTTCACCGCATTCGACCAGCTCGATTGGCGACTGAACGCTTCCAAGGTAGCGATCCTCATCGGGGACGCTCCCGCCAAAGATCCTGAGCCCAACACCGGTTACACACTGGATCAGATGGCGGCACGGGCGCTGGAGGTGGATCCGGTCAACGTGTATCCAATCGCTATCGGCTCGGGACCGGTCGCATCGTTCCAGGCGATTGCCGACGCCACATCCGGCGTGCTACTGCAGTCGACCGCATCCAACCTGGGAGAGACGATTCTCGAGGCCATCAACGCACGGGCGACTGCTCCTCTAGCCCTGCTGCGGCCAGACTTCTACATCGCCCAGCCCGGGATGGAGATCACGTTCTCGGCAGCTGACTCCTTCGACCCGGACGCTGACCTGGTGTTGTACCAGTGGGACTTCGAAGCCGACGGCATTGTCGACCTCGAGACAACTGAGCCGCAGGCGGTTCATGCGTATGCTCAGCCGTATGACGGCCTTATGAGCCTGACGGTCATCTCTTCTGACGGAGAGACGGGGAACGCGGTGGCGTCAGTGTTCGTCGCCGAAGATCCGATGACACAGCTGCTACCGGCAGCGCCGTCGAATGTGCAGGCAGACGCGGGATTCGAGACCGGTCGGGTAGAGGTCTCATGGTCGCCGTCGCCGAGCGAGGAGATCGGAACCTACCGGCTGTACGGGACCGATGGCTCGTTCCTAACCGCCGTCTCCGGTGACCGGACGTCGGTCTCTGTGATTGGACTCCCGGCAGGAGCCAGCGTCGTCATCGGCGTTGCAGCCATAGGCCGATACGGGCCATCGGAGACAGCCCTCTCCAATCCTGTCGTGGTCCCAGGTGACTCGGTGATTCCCGCTCGGGTGGACATTCTCCCAGATTCCGACACGAATCCGATTCGAGCGAACCGGAAGGGGGTTCTGCCCGTGGCACTACTCGGGTCTCCCGATTTTGATGTCACCCAGGTCGACCTTGGTTCCTTGATGTTCGGGCCCGCAGCTGCGGTGCCTGCACACGACCTCTCTAACGGCGGCCACATCGAAGATGTCGACGGTGACGGTTTCGATGACCTCGTGCTCCACTTCAACTTCGTCTCCTCGGGCATCCAGCTCGGAGATGTCGAAGCCTGTCTCAAAGGAGCGTTGATCGACGGCAGGCAGTTTGCGGGATGCGACACCATCACCGTGAGCGGGTGAGTAAACGGCGAATCGTCGGCCTCGTCGCGTTGGCGCTAGCAGTCAGCGCATGCATCGGCCCCTCGCTCGACGAACTCGTTCAGGCTGCCGATGCCTTGGCCATACCGACCGACTGGGAACATCTCGAAGAGGAAACGGCGGATCGTCCCTGCCTGGACCCCGTCGAAGACTGCCCTAATGTCGCTCTGACCTACCGAGTCCCGGGCGAGACCTCCTTCGGAGCAGCCACCACACAGGTGTTTGAGAGCGGAGGATTCACCGTGTGGAAGCCAGCAAGTGCTCGTTGTACGCCGTCTCCTGAGAAGGGATGCGGTGTGAGTGCCCGTCTCGACGGCGTGTCGGCGCAGGCCATCGTGGTCGATGTCGAACCTGCCTCCTACATCGTGACGCTGCGGTTCTCCGAGTACGTCGGACCGTGATCAGGAACTGAGTCGTCACAACTGCCGCGCCCGGGTTCCTACATCGAGATTTCGACAGCTGAGCGCGTCGTCGACTCTCCCTGGACTCTCTTTCTGAACTCGCCTGGCGGGAGACCATATTCCCCGGAGAACGACTGTGAGAAGTGGCTTCGACTGGAGAAACCGGTCTCGGTGGCGATGGAACCGATGGACTTCTGTGTTGTGCGCAGAATCTCCGCGGAACGTCTCAACCGAACATGCCGAACGAAGGCCATCGGTGTGTCGTTGAAGCACTTCTTGAAGCGGTCCGAGAACGCCGAACGGCTCATCATCGCTGTTGATGCCATCGACTGGACCGTGTGAGGGTTTGCGGGACGATCGAGAACCTCGGTGACTGCAGCGCTGATACGCGCATCCTCGAGACCGTTGAGAAAAGTGAGCCCGGTGTTGTCGGTGTCCTTGAGCCGTCGCAAGAGCAGCACCAGGCACTGGCGCATGAGGGCTTCGATCATGCCCAGGCTGCCTTCGGAGTGTTCCCTGGACTCCTTGAGGATCATCTCGAAGAGCTGGCACATAGCAGGCGAATCGGAAAAATCGACCATTATCGGGTCCTTGACACCGTCGAAGAGGTCGATTCCCTCTCCATAGGCGGCCTGTATGCGACCGCAGGCAACGATGAAATCGGCATCACCGGCGGGGACTCCGACAAGACGCTCGCCACCAGGGATGCTGAGATCTTCGGAATCGGTGTCGTCACCGCTCGAGCCCTCCAGAACATGGCTCCGCTTCACGAGAGCCAGCGTGTACTTGGAGATCTCGGGGCCCGGTTTCCTGCCGAAGTTGATCCGTCCCGAACCTGCCAGCACGAAGTGGATCGTCACCCACCCGAGTTCGCCTATGGGGAGACGAGAACCGCTGGCCACTTCGCACATGGCAAACGCGCCAACGGAGATGTGAAGATCTTTCATCAGGCGGTCGAGCAACATCAAATCATGGTACATGACGCGATCGCCGCCTGCCTGGACTATTCCGCACGCCTGCGGCTCCCGGTCACACAGGAGATGGGAGGGCCTGAAGACCAGGCAGCGATCTCGCGAGGGTGAGGGGTTGAATCGCTCTGGCTCGTTCTTTCGTCGGACATCGTGTGTGCAACGACTAGTCTCAATCGTAGGGACGGGATCAGGGAGACTCGTTGAGAGGAGCCGGCACGTGGACCTGCAATCGTTCTTTGAAGGCCTCCTGGGATCTGACCTTCCGGTTCGGATCCGGGCATATGACGGAACCGACATCGGACCGCCGGACGCTGCAACGACGGTCACCCTGCGTTCGCGCGATGCCCTGGTTCGGATGGTGACCGCACCCGGCGAGTTGGGCATTGCTCGGGCTTACGTTGCTGGCGACATCGATATCGACGGGGAC
>JBDLIR010000326.1:0-3119 GCA_039714815.1 Actinomycetota bacterium
CGGACCGCGGATATCGGAGGGTCCCTCGTCGCGCTGTTCCTGCTGTCTCCTGTGTTCGTGATCGCTGCGATCGCCGTCAAGCTCGATTCGAAGGGGCCGGCTTTCTTCCGACAGGTGCGTGTTGGCCGGTACGGAAGGGACTTCTGGATGGTCAAGCTGCGCACCATGGCCATCGATCACGATGAAGAGGTGTTCAAGGAGCATCTCGCACGGATGAAAGCTGCAGGCACAGACGACGTCGAGTACACGATCCGCATCGATGAGGACCCTCGCGTGACGAGAGTTGGAGCGAAGCTGCGCAGATGGTCGATCGATGAGCTCCCGAACCTCGTGAACGTGCTCAAGGGATCCATGTCGCTGGTCGGCCCACGGCCGCTCGTACGGGAAGAGGCGGAGTTGATCGGCCTCGACGGTCCGAGATTCACGGTCAAGCCTGGAGTCACCGGGATGGCACAGGTACACGGGAGAGATGCGATCAGTCTCGCTGAGCGCACGCAGTGGGATGACAGATACGTTGCGGAACGATCGTCGCGCCTTGATGCCAGGATCCTCCTCAAGACCGTAGGCACCGTGTTCTCATCATCGGGCGATGTCACAAACGAGCCGTGGGAGGAATAGCGATGATCGGTCCGGGTTGGAGATGACATGCCGTTGTCCGTAATCGAACGCCTCGATCTCCCTGACCCTTTGATCGCCGTGGTCGGTGCAACGGATCACCCTGGGAAGTTCGGAGGGACGATCTATCGCAACCTCAAGGCGAAGGGGTACCGGGTCGTGCCGGTGAACCCGCTGCGGACGAGTGTCGACGGAGACCTGTGCTACCCGAGGATCACCGACCTCGCTGAAACGCCCGACATCGTGAACATCGTCGTGCCCCCCGTTCGCACGATGCGTGTCGTTGAACAGGCCGCGGCGCTGGATGACGTCGCGGTGTGGATCCAGCCGGGTGCAGCCGATGCCGCGGTTCGTTCACGCGTTGATGAGCTCGATGTGCCTTCGCTGATCGATGCGTGCATCATGGTCGAGGCCAGAGTCAGGGGTTGAACTCACCGCCATGGCGATCAGTATCGAATGTCCCGTGTGCGGTGAAGCGGATGCACTCGTTGGTGTGCGGAGTGGCGAATCCATCGACCTGACGTGCGAAGCGTGCGGGGCCCAATGGGTTCGCTCGCTCGAGAAGCGGTGCGAGCGGTGCGGCGGCGCGGACATCCAGACGGTTCCGATGGCCATCGTCGAACGTTCGAGAGGCACGCAACTGTCCGTACTCGGCACGAGGCCCATCGATCTGTGCTCGAACTGTGATAGCGCGAAACTTGCGAAGTACCACGCCAACAGGCCGAATCCGTTGATGCCGGATGCTCTTCCTACGGTCGGCGAGGAACAGATGAACGGCTAGACCGTTGAATGGGCAACAGCGATGGTTCTGCGTTTCGTCGGTCGTGTCACGACGTAGGACGCGATGGCGAATGCGAGGAGCCACATGCCGATTCGGATGGACAGGTGAGCGTCTCCCAGTGCAAAGACCGTCGTGACACCGAATGAGATGATGATGGCGGAGACCGCTATCGCTTTGGCTCTGACGGTGAATCCCTCGCCTCTGCGCCAGTCACGGACGATGCTTCCAAAGAACCGGTTGTTCACCAGCCAGGCATCGAAGCGTTCGGACGACTTGGAGAAGAAGAAGGCGGCGAGGAGGATCGGGCCGGTGGTCGGGATGATCGGAGCGATGATCCCGACAAAGGCGACGCCGACCCAGATCCACCCAAGAACGAGGAGGACGGTCCTCAGCGCGCGGTTACGTACGACTGACATCGATGTGGAGCATACGCGTGATTCTCCCCGACAGCCTGTCGGCAGTAAAGTCGTTGGATGGACAACTGGATGAGGCGGTTCTGGTCCCGTGAGACACCACGGCGTGAAACGGGGCTGCCTCAGAGCGCGAACGGGGCGTCGTCGCTCCATCTGTGGTGGGATCTGCCGGTCGGTGATCGATTCACCGCTGCGTCCGTGACCCTGGAGATCACGCAGCGCCCCGATGTCGACCGCCTCGTGTTCTTCGCACTCCAGGTCGCTTTCATCAAGCCTGGGGGAGGCGGTGCTCACCTCGGGCTGCAGCACAACCCCCGTTTCCCCTTCAACTCGGCTGCGAACTGGGGTGGATACGACCCGCACGGAGGATTCCTGAAGGGCACGGAATCGCCGCTTCCCTCGACGCCCAACGATGCGAACACCAGGGACTTCGTCTGGCATGCGGGCGCTTCGTACCGGTTGGCTGTCACCCGGGGCGAGGAGCGCGGCGATGGATGGCATGCATGGGAGGGGACGATCACCGATCTCGGATCCGGTGTCGAGACAGTTGTCCGTCGGTTGTGGAGTGCAGGGGATTTTCTGCGTGCACCGGTGGTGTGGACAGAGAACTTCGCGCCGTGCGATGCAGATTCATTCCAGGCTCGATGGTCGAATGCAACGGTCCTGACCGACGATGGCAAGATCCTGCCCGTATCGACCATGCGCACCGACTATCAGGCGTTCGCGGCAGGCGGGTGCACGAACACCGATGCGGCTGTCGAGGGCTCAACATTCGTCCAGACGACGGCGGTCGAGCGCACGACCAAGCCAGGGGCCGCACTTACGGTCACTTGACGGCTGTGAGAAGCTACCATGTCCGCTCTCGGGCGTTTAGCTCAGTTGGCTAGAGCGCCGCCCTTACAAGGCGGAAGTCGAGGGTTCAAGTCCCCCAACGCCCACCTATCCGAGTCTTGCGCGAGATACAACCAGCTCAAGTCGTCGCCGCGAACAATCGCCCTTCCACAACAAGCTTGGCATCGCGAGATCGACGCGGAGGCTCAGACAATGTGCCTCGCGACCCTTCTTGGGTTCAAGTCGCCCAACGCCCACTCAAGTCACACGAACCCAGGGTTCGTATGGTCGTATACGCGTACCCCGGCCCACGGAATGGGCGTGAATACGGTTCCTTCGAGATTCGCACGCACGTATCATGGGCAGCGACTCCGCGACGGATCATCGCCTTCATCATCGGTCTCATTCTCGAGACCGGATTCGGTAACTGGTTCGCCGAGCAACTGACGGGTCTGGCAGACAACGTGATTGGACTTCTG
>JBDLIR010000327.1:0-3118 GCA_039714815.1 Actinomycetota bacterium
GACCTCCCCGAGCTCGACAAGCGTGTCCTCGCGTTCTGGGACGACATCGATGCGTTCAAGACGTCGATAGAGATGCGAGACCCGGCCAACGAGTACACCTTCTACGACGGGCCGCCGTTCGCGACGGGTTCCCCCCATTACGGGCACATCCTCCAGGGGGTCATCAAGGACATCGTTCCGAGGTACTGGACGATGCGCGGGTACCGGGTGGAACGACGCTTCGGTTGGGATACACACGGCCTACCTGTCGAGATGGAGGTCGAGAAGAATCTCGGCGTGTCAGGCCCGCGCGAGATCGGCGATCTCGGTGTCGACACGTTCAATGAAGCCTGCAGGCTGATGGTCAACAACACGACCGAGGATTGGTACGAGATCACATCGAAGATGGGGCGCTGGGTCGACTTCGACAACGACTACAAGACGATGGACACCGACTTCATGGAGTCGGTGTGGTGGGTCTTCAGACAACTGTGGGACCGCGGCCTCATCTATAAGGCGTTCAAGGTACTCCCCTACTCGTACGGCGCAACGACACCCCTGTCGAACTTCGAGGCGAACCTCGACTATCGCGATGTCGACGACCCTTCGATCACGGTTCGCGCCGAGGTGGCAGCAGACAACGGGCCAGTGCGCGCCGGGGACTGGTTCGTGTTCTGGACGACGACGCCATGGACGGTGCCAGCGAACCTCGGCATCGCAGTGGGCGAGGAGATCGAGTACGCCAGGGTTCTGCCAGACGGTGAACCACGGCCGCACTGGGTCGCAAAGGATCTCGTCGATACCGTATTCGGCGACGGAGCCGAGATCATCGGTTCTGCCATGGGAGCCGAACTCGTGGGTACGTCCTATGTTCCGCCGTTCGACTACTTCACCGACGAACGCGAGCGCGGTGCGTTCACGGTCATCGCCTCACCCGAGGTCTCGACGACCGAAGGAACCGGCCTGGTCCATATGGCACCCGCATACGGAGAGGCCGACTTCCTCTCCATGAAGGCCGCCGGCATCCCGGCGCTCGTCGACCCGGTCGACGCGATTGGCCAGTTCACAGCCGACGTTCCAGAGGTGGCGGGTCTCAACGTCAAGGACGCCGACTCGACGTTGATGGACCTCCTCAAGATCCGGGGGGCCCTCGTCGACCGCTCGGTGATCCGTCACTCGTATCCGTTCTGCTGGAGAACCGGCACGCCGCTCATCTACAAGGCCATTCCGACGTGGTTCGTCGCCGTAGAGAAATTCAGGGACCGCATGGTCGAGGTCAACCGCGACATCCGATGGGTACCTGCATCGATCGGCGAGAATCGGTTCGGGAACTGGCTCGAGGGAGCACGGGATTGGGCTATCTCACGCAACCGCTACTGGGGATCGTGTATCCCCGTGTGGGAGTGCGACGAATGCGACGAGAACCTGGCTGTTGGCTCCCGTCAGCAACTCTTCGACCTCTCCGGCCACATGCTCGACGATCTTCACAAGCACATCGTGGACGAGGTCACGATCCCCTGTACCGCATGTGAGGGCACGATGCATCGCGTACCCGAGGTGCTCGACTGCTGGTTCGAGAGCGGGGCGATGCCGTTCGCCCAGATCCACTACCCCTTCGAAAACAAGGAGCGGTTCGACCGGAGGTTCCCCGCGGACTTCATCGCTGAAGGCCTGGATCAGACGAGGGGGTGGTTCTACACGCTGGTCGTCCTCGCTACCGCCATCAAGGACGAGGCGCCGTTCCAGAACTGCGTCGTGACCGGGATGGTCCTCGCCGACGACGGCAGGAAGATGTCCAAATCGCTCAAGAATTTCCCGGATCCGTCACACGTCATCGACGAGTTCGGTGCAGACGCATTGCGCGCCTATCTGATCAACTCCCCGATCGTGCGTGGGGAACCGCTCAGGTTCCTCGAACCCGGCGTCAGGGACGTCGTGCGCACGGTGCTTCTGCCGTTGTGGAATTCGTACTCGTTCTTCACGACGTACGCCACGGCGGACAACCTCACCGCCAGCGATCTTGCGGACGCTCCGCCGCTCGCTGACCGGCCGGAGATCGACCGCTGGATCATCTCGGTGCTCCAGTCGCTGATCGCCGATGTGAACACGGAGATGGAGTCCTACAAGCTCTACGCCGTTGTGCCCCCGATCATCGGATTCGTCGGGCATCTGACGAACTGGTACATCAGGCGAAGCCGGAGACGGTTCTGGGCTCGCAGAACAGCACACTCTGATACTGACAAGCTCGCCGCGTTTGCGACCCTCCACGAGGTCCTTGCTACATTCGCACAGGTCGCCGCACCGATCCTTCCGTTCATCACGGAGGAGATCTATCAAGGCCTCGTTGCAACGGTCGACGCGGACGCACCCCCCAGTGTGCATCACACCGATTATCCGACAGCCGACGTATCAGCGATCGACCGCGATCTCGAAGCCGCGATGGCGGATGTGCGGACGATCGTCACGCTCGGGCGCGGTCTGCGCAAGAAACACGATGTGCGTGTGCGCCAGCCGTTGGGGTCGGTGACGATCGTGACGAGGTCGCAGGCCACAACGAGGGCTGTCGGCGATCATGCAGGGTTGATCGCAGAGGAACTCAACGTGCACTCGGTTGCGGTTCACGAAGATGAGGCCGGACTGGTCGACCTGTCGGCAAAGGCGGACTTCAAGGTCCTCGGGCCACGTCTCGGGAAAGACATGAAGACGGTCGCCGCCGGAATCGCCGGCCTCGACCACGCGACGATCGCTGCATTACTCGATGGTGGGTCAGTCGATGTCAGCGGGTTCTCCGTGACCGCCGACGACATCGTGGTCAGCCGCGAACCGAGGGAGGGAACCGTCGTTGCGTCAGATCGCAACATCTCCGTGGCCCTCGACACGACGATCGACGATTCACTGGCGGTCGAGGGGATGGCGAGGGAGTTGATCAACCGTATCCAGAACGCGCGGCGCCATCTCGATCTCGACGTGAGCGACCGGATCGCGCTCGCGTGGATGAGCGATGACACGGCCGTCACCGCCGCCTTCGATCGTCATGCCGACCTCATCGCTGGTGAGGTGCTTGCAACGGATCTCTCCGAGGCAGACCTCTCCCACGTCGAGCAAACACCGATCGGCGAAGCAGGCGTGTGCCTGGAGA
>JBDLIR010000328.1:0-3092 GCA_039714815.1 Actinomycetota bacterium
CTGCGTACATCGAATCGAACGATCTCTACAAAACAGGGTCGTCGTGACTTCAGCGGTCCCTATCATCGTGCACGATGACTAAACAGGCCCAGGGAGCATCTCAGCGCTCCATCGAACTTGCACTGACCGCCGCCGAAGCACTGGACGAAAAGAAGGGCGAGGACATCTTGATCCTCGACGTATCGGGCCTCCTCGTGGTCACCGACGTGTTCCTTCTTGCGAGCGGTACTTCTACGAGGCACGTGAGGAGCCTCATGGATGACGCCGAGATCGCGCTGCGCGAGGTCGATCGCAGGCCGATTCGTCGTGAGGGGGCGGAGTATGGCGAGTGGGTGCTGCTCGACTACGGCGACGTCGTCATCCACGTCTTCGAGAGCGAGACCCGCGGCTACTACGACCTCGAGCGCCTGTGGGCTGATGCCCCGCAAATCCCGTTTGCATCGAGGGCTCCAGAATCCGATTCTTGATAGACTTCCGCTCCGGAGCGGGGCTGTAGCTCAGCCTGGCAGAGCACTTGACTGGCAGTCAAGGGGTCAGGGGTTCGAATCCCCTCAGCTCCACGGAGAGAGAACGACGGAACCTCGGTCTATGACCGGGGTTTCGTCGCGTTCGGGGGCGGTCTGTCGGGTGTTCGGCCTGTGCAATGAGTATGGCTGCGTGGGTGTGTCAAAGGTGATGAATCTGCGCGGTTCGGCTACGGGGTCGAGTCGGTACGGACAGGGGTCCGGCGACCCGATATCCGGGGGTGTCGCGGCCGGGACAGAACCCTGGCGTTGTTACCAGTCGTGCTACTGGCGTCTGGTGCCTCCGACATCACAGGGGCAACAACCCGTTCGCGGCGGCCAGCGTTACGAAGGGCGAAAGCGGGACCAGAGGGGCAACGTAGGTTCCGATGCTGTGATAGACGTCGGGTCGACCCGGCCACACGGTGCCTGCCTCGAGGCCCGACTCGTCGAGCTCGTTGATCCAGACGCCGTCGTCACCGACGTAGTACCTGTTCGCATGTTCCCAGAGTCTGCGATACCACGATTCCCAACGGGCGTCATCGGTGGCTTGCGACAATACGGCACATGCCTGAATCGCCTCGCAGATCGGCCAGTGCAACCGGATCGTGGATACTGGTGTTCCGTCCCAGTCCGCGGTGTACACGAGCCCTTCTCGTCCGTCGACACCCCAACTCCCCAAGGCACGAGTGGCCAGGCCGATCGCGGCTTCGAGCAACCAGGGCGTCTCAGGCACAAGGGGGGAGGCGTGCATACCCGCCAAGAACCGCGACCACTCCAATGAGTGGCCGTACGTTGCTCCGTATGGGCGGAAAGGATGATCGATCTCCTCCTTGTTGTAGTCCGGGAGCTCCCGCCAATGCGTGTCGAAGTGTTCCGGGATCATCCAATCCCGCCCGCGTGCATGCCCGTCGATGATGCGGGAGGCCACCCGCAGTGCGCGCTCATGCCAGAGCGCATCGCCCGTCACATCGCCAACCGCCAGCATCGCTTCGACGCCATGCATGTTGGCGTTGGCGCCACGATATGGCTCCGGTGTGGTCCAATCGTGGCTCCACGACTCAGCCAACGCACCTTCCTCTTCCTGCCACAGGTGGTCATCGAACACGTCCAGTGCGCGATCAAGCAGCGACTCTGCATCGCGGTGACCAGCCGCCAACGCCGACGAACCAGCCAGTGCTACGTGTACGTGTTCGTAGGTGGTCTTGTCCGATTGCGCACCGACAGAGCTAGTCCACCCGCCGTGGCGACGATCGAGAAAGGCGTTGAGGAGCGATGACATTCCGTGGTCCAACAATCGGCCAGATCCGGAGACACCGAGGACATGAGCAATGGCAGCTGCATGAGTCATCCGCGCAGCGAGAAGCAACGTGGGAGGACGCTCAGGCAGAGGCCGACCTTCGCCATCGAGGTACGCGAATCCGCCATCGGTCGCGATGCTTTGTTGGGAGAAGGCCATAAGCCCCTCAAGACGGGTGAAAAGCCACTGCCGGTGGGCTGGTGACGTAACCCAACGACTGTGGGGATCACGCAGTGCGGTCGTCTCCATCGCCGGCTCTCGTTCCATCAGTTTGGATTCCTGGTCGGTCCGGCCTGCGTCCGATGCCATGCTGGCGGCACGAGATCCGTGGCCTCGTCAGTCTGTGCTGGACGCCAGGCCGGTGTCCCATGGCCGCGAACAACCTCGTCGAAGCTCACTTTCGTGATGTCGGGATCGAAGAGCGCGAGGTAGTTCTCCAGATGATCGATGGCCAAGACCCGAATGAGGCCGTCTTCATCACAGATGCGGCTCACCCGGCGGGTGATTCCAAGACGATCAGCGTCCGGGATAGCTTGCGCTGACAGCGCTGTCATACATGGCCACGCTACTAGATTCGAGAGTCCGAATCAAAGACGTTCGCAGAGAGCTAAGACCCACATCGATCAGATCCTGACGGAGCCGGCAGGTGCTCGTGCCTATTCGGTGGCGACGGCTCGCCGTATCTGATCGATGTGGGCTTTGCTGGCCGATACGAAGGTCTCGGGGTCGAGGTCCTGAGTGTTCCAGGAGGCTGTGGCTCTCGCGATTGCCGGATCTGCGTTGAGAAATGCCTCGATGATGAGAGGACCGTCGTAGTTGATGTCTCGAAGCGCTGCGAAGAGCTCGTGGAACGGGATGTGCCCGTTGCCGATGATGCCGCGGTGTGACTCTGCGAGGTGTACGTAGCCGAGGCGGCTCCCGAGGCGGTGGACGGGCTCGGTGAAGGAGCCCTCTTCGATGTTCATGTGGAAGGTATCGAGGTGGGCGTAGACGTTGGGAGCATCGATGAGATCGAGGAGGTCGATCACCTGTGACGTGGTGTTGACGAGGTACGTCTCGAAGCGGTTGATGATTTCGAGACCGAGACTGATCCCCAGATCGTGGGCGTGAGATGCGACTTCGTGGAGAATCTTGGCGATCGTGCCGAACTCGTCGTCGGTGGGACCGTGACCGGTCAGTGTCCCGAGGTTTCCGTACAGGGCTCCGGTGAGCCACTGGGATCCCACGCCGGCAGCGACGTGCAGGGCGTCGAGCAGGAACAGAAGCGCCTTGTCCGGGTCGTGAGGCAA
>JBDLIR010000329.1:0-3090 GCA_039714815.1 Actinomycetota bacterium
ATGTGGTCGAGAACAACCACGAACGGGTTCTCTGCGAGCCCGACCGCCTTCTTGATCGAGGTGGGGACGATCGGCTTTGCACGGGCAACGATTCCCTGCGGCGCGTCGGTGAACGAGAGTTGACGGACATCGTCGACCTGGGTGATGGGTATCGACTCAGCGCTGGCTTGTTCCACGATGCTCCGCACGTTGGGGTGGGACATACGGGAGCGCTCGACGATGAGTTCGGTGACCCTCCCGGCGTCGAGCGCCGAAGAGACAGCGTGGATGCCCTCGAGGTCAGCTCCTATGCCAGCGTGCGCCATCTGGAGTGTCCTCGATCGTGATCTTCAACGCAGCCAGCCCGTCGCGGATAGCATCGGAAACAGCCCAGTCCCTGTCGGCTCGTGCGGTGTCACGCAATGCCACAAGGTCGTCGATGCTTGCCCCCTCCACGCCGAATCGGTTGCCGAGTTGTGTGATCGCTTCCTTGTCATCACCGTCGGCAACGTTCGTTGCGAGGCCGAGCACATCAACGATCTCGTCGAAGGCTGCCACCAGTTCCCCGGCTTGGATTCCGCGGTCTTGCCGCGAGTTGCCGTCCCTGACGAGTTCGAAGAGGACTCCAAGTGCTCCCGCGACGTCGAGGTCGTTGTCCATCGATGCCTTGAAACGATCCATGATGTCAGCATCCGGGGACTCCTCGATGAACTCGGGGAACCGACGGCGGAAGGCCCGTAGACGGGCGAGGCTCGACTGAGCGTCAGCCAGCGCCTCTTCAGAGAAATCGAGTGGCTTGCGGTAGTGCGTCCGTAGACAGAAGAGACGTACGGCAATCGGATCCCATCGCTCCAGAGACTCGCTCAACGTGACCACGCGACCGGTCGATTTCGCCATCTTCTCGCCGCCGAGGTTCAACATCCCGTTGTGGATCCAGTACCTGGCGAACGGTTTGCCCGATGCAGCCTCGGACTGGGCGATCTCGTTCTCGTGATGCGGGAAGATGAGATCGGTGCCGCCCCCATGGATGTCGAAGCTCTCCCCAAGGTACTTGGTCGCCATTGCAGAGCACTCGATGTGCCACCCCGGGCGACCCACGCCCCACGGTGAACTCCACTGGGGCTCGCCGGGCTTGGCTGCCTTCCACAAGGCGAAGTCGAGCGGGTCGCGCTTTCGGCCGTCGGATTCCGCACGATCGCCGGAGATCAGGTCGTCGAGATCGTGATGGGACAGCTTCCCGTACCCGTCGAACGACCTCACGGAGAAATAGACGTCTCCACTGCTTTCGTACGCGTGGCCACCTGCGATCAGCTCCTCGATGAGAGCGACCATCTCTGGGACGTGTTCTGTGGCCTTCGGCTCGATCGTCGGAGGTAGGTTGCCGAGCAGGTCGTACGCCCTCGAGAACTCGCCGAACACCCGCTCGGCAACTTCCTCGGTTGTCACTCCCAACTCCGCTGCCCGTGCGATGATCTTGTCCTCGACGTCCGTCACATTTCGAACGAACGAGACGTCGAGACCTGACCATTCGAGGTATCGCCTCAGGACATCGAACGACACGGCCGACCTTCCGTGGCCAAGGTGCGGCTCGGATTGCACGGTTGGTCCGCACACGTACATCGTGACCCGGCCAGCTTCGGCCGGAGTGAAGGGCATCGTCTTGCCTGTGAGGGTGTCGTGAACCTGCATCACCGTTCAGCCTACAGCTGACAGCTCACAGCCCACAGCCCAGAATGACCGCTGCGCTGTCAGCCGTTGGCTGTTGGCTGTAGGCTGTACTCTGTTGCCCATGCAACGGACGCCGCTTACTCCCACGCCCCTCGTGTACGCCCATAGAGGCGATCGATCTCGAGCGCCCGACAACACGCTCGAGGCGTTTCGGCTCGCCGTCGACGCCGGCGCTGACGGCATCGAAATGGATGTACGACGAACGGCTGATGGGGTCGTGGTCATGAGCCACGACGATCGGTACCCGGGGTTTCCACCGCTCGTTGAGATGACGTTCTCCGAGATCAGAGAACAGCTTCCTTCCATACCGACCTTCGTCGAGACACTCGCATCCGTTCCACCCGATGTATGGCTGAACGTCGAGATCAAGAACTTCCCGCACGAAGCGGACTTCGACGAAACGCGAGATACCGTCGACCTCATTATCGACACGATCGTCGAGCACGACACACTGGACAGGATCCTGTTGTCGTCCTTCGACCCGGTAACGATGCAACGCGCGGCTCAGGCCAAACCTGACTTGTTACGTGCACAGCTCATCAGGATGCCGACCGAGGTCGATGTGGGCATCGCCGCAGCACTGTCACAGGACGCCCACGCGGTCAATCCGGAACTGGCCCATGTCGCCGCGGACCCTCTGGCTGCGGTCTCGAGCATCCACGATGCGGGGCTCAAGGCCATCGTGTGGAAGGCGAACACGCTGAGCGATGTATTGATGCTCTTCAACGCGGGTGTCGACGGTGTGATCACGGATGATCCCGCGATGGCACGCGCAGCGATCGATCAACTGTAGATAGCTACCACGGCGTGGGCTGCGAGGCCCTCACCCGAGCCGATCCAGCCAAGCCCGTCGGTGCTCGTTGCTTTCACCGAGACGTGGCCGACAGGAAGCCCGAGTGCGGCAGCGAGGTTCTCTCGCATGGCCTGTCTATGCGGGGACACCCTCACCGATTGGGCGACGACCGTGACGTCGATATTGCCGATCTCGAAGCCCGCCTCTCGAACCATCCGGGCACATGCGGATATGAACTCCGTCGAATCTGCCCCGCGCCAGCGCGGGTCGTCGCTCGGAAAGAACTCGCCAAGATCGCCGAGCGCTCCAGCACCCAGGAGAGCATCGCAGACGGCGTGGGATGCAACATCGGCATCGGACGTGCCGATGACGCCGGTGTGATATCCGATCTGTACACCGGCAAGAACCACCGGCCCCTCACCACCGAAACGGTGGGCGTCGTAGCCGAAACCTACCCGGGCGTCACTCATTGTCGACCTCCAGCGAGAATCGCCTCCGCGATCGCCAGGTCGCCAGGAAACGTGATCTTGAGATTTGCTCTCTCGCCGTCCACGATCACAACGGTACCTCCATTGCGTTCGACGAGCGCA
>JBDLIR010000330.1:0-3086 GCA_039714815.1 Actinomycetota bacterium
GACTTCGTCGAGGGAGGGAAGCAGCTTTCCTCCTCTCCCTCAGCTTGCTGGGGGAGATGTCGAGGAACGAGACAGAGAGGGGCTTTGGGAAACCCCCTCCGACCTCGCTGCGCTCGGCCACCTCCCCCGACTTCGTCGAGGGAGGGAAGCACGTGTCAGAAGTCCGTATTCAGAAGGAAGCCGTCAGCGGAAGACCCGTTCTTCGACTGTGAACCGTGAACCGCTTGCTCGGCTCTGCGTATCCGCGCGTCCTCCAAGTACCAAACACCAGGTACCGGGTACCCTGCCCGCCATGCCTATCGCTCGTGTGATCTCCGTTCTTGCCGTCTTTGTTGCCGTGCTCGTCTCTGGCGTCGCATTCGGGCAGGGGGTTGGAGACGATCCCATCGTGATCATCGAGATCGACGGGCCGATGGACCAGAGACTGATCGACTACACGAGAGCAGCACTCGAGGACGAGGTTGCCCACGCCTTCGTTCTCAAGATCGACAGCCCGGGGGCCTCGTCTGGAGATCTCGGTCCGCTGTTCGAGACCATGGCGACGCTCCCTGTGCCGGTGATCTCGTGGATCGGGCCCACACCCGCGGCCGCCTTCGGCGGTGCGGCATACGTTGCGAACCACGCCGATGTCCGCACGGCGGCTCCCGGTATTCAAGTCGGGTACCTCGATCCTGCCGTCCACAAAGGCGACGATCAACCTCCGTCGGTCAGGCAGGGTGAAGACCCTGACCGGTTCGATGCAGTCGAAGCAGTTCTCTCGGAAGCGACCCGGACGGTGTCCATGGAGTCCCCGACGATCTACGGTTTCGTCGACCGTCTGGAACCGGCCCTCGGGCAACTCATCCTCTCGCTC
Source organism: Actinomycetota bacterium (assembly GCA_039714815.1). Lineage (GTDB taxonomy): Bacteria > Actinomycetota > Acidimicrobiia > Spongiisociales > UBA5794 > JAMBLL01. The sequence goes on from JBDLIR010000330.1 coordinate 854, forward strand.
GACGGCGAGGTCGTTGAGCGTTCCGGCCACACCTTCGAACTTTCCACTGCCGGCATGGAGAGCATCAACGGGGTGGAGCGACCGGTTGCGACGAGGCCGGTGAAGTTCATCAAGACGGGCCTGCTCGACCGGTTTCTACGCCTGGGTGCGCGTCCCGAGACAGCCTTCTTGTTCCTCCTAGTTGGTCTGGCGTTCGCCATGTTCGAGTTCTACGCGGCCGGCGGTGGGCTGATGGCGTTCGTCGCGTCCATGTCGCTGATCACCAGCGGATACGGGCTTGCGACCCTTCCCATCTGGTGGCCAGCCGTGGCGATGGTTGTCGTAGCCATCGGCTTGCTCGTCTGGGGATTCGGCCAGAATCGAACAGACTGGAGAGCGATCGCAGGATCCGTCCTGCTCGTAGCTGCCGGCGCCCTGTTCACGACGACAAGACCCCAGTATCCGCCGGCGATGTGGATGGTGCTCCTCGCGGTTGGTGCGAGCGTCGCGTTCATCTGGTATGCCCTCACGACCGTCGTGCGAGGACGCTTTGCAACCCCTACGGTTGGCAGGGAGGACCTGCTCGGGCGACGCTGCCTGTCGGTCACTGATCTCGACCCCGAGGGTGTCGTGCTGATCGACGGGGAGAGATGGCTTGCAACGGCAGATCGCGGTATCGAGATCCAGGCAGGCGCCCCTGCTGAGATCGTGGGTCTCACTGGCCTTGTCCTCGAAGTTGACCCCCTCACAACACGAGGTCGCGAAGAATCTCGGTGATGTAGCAAGATTTCCCTTGCGCGCTACGGGTCGCGTGCACTAGGTTCGACTGTGGTATGGCCCTGACCCTGGCCTTCGCCGAATTCGATACCGAACCCTGAAGGAGAATCCGCGATGTCACCAGACCGTTCCTGGCAACCAACAGCACTCTGTAGTGGAAACCACTCCCACCTCTTCTTCCCGCCGAGTACTCAAGAGCGCAAGGATGAGCGAGAACGCAGAGAGATAAGGGCGAAAGCGGTGTGCCAGGTGTGCCCGGTCGTGAGCGAGTGCCACGACTACTCGATGTCGATCAAGGAGCCGTACGGCATCTGGGGTGGCCTGACCGAGACCGAGCGCAGGCTTGCGATGGCAAAGGCCGCAGCTATCTAGCGGCTCGGCCATCCCCGGCGCGGATGGTGACCCCGGTACGGTCGAGCCATTCGAGCGTGGGCACGGCTTGCCGGCGGGTCATCGACAGACTGTCCCTGAATTCCGCAACGGTGAACCCGGGGGAAAGGGATCTCGCTGCTTCGGTGATCTGGCCGATCTGGCGTTTCGTGAAGGCGAGGTCCTCACCGACCTGAACGAGGTCGCCCCGTCGCAAGATAGCGTGGAGGAGTTCCGGTGGGAGGTCGATCGCGCTCATTCTCGGCACCGCGAACGACGCTTCGAGTTCCTCTCTCACCGTCTCCCACGCCCGTTCGTCCAGGTCGCTGACCACGTGCGTGAACTCTGCCGAGGCCACAGCTCCCTGGTTCATGACGAACATTGGGTCGCTCTCGACGATGGCGGCGATCGTGGGTTCGGAGACATCCAACCGGGTTGCGAGTTCGCTGCCGCCGATGCCTGGTCTCAACGGGAACTCAGCATGGTATGCATCAACGATGGCGCGCACGCCTGCCGTGATCGTTGCGGCCCTGGCCGGTGAGATCGTGTACGACCCGGCTGGCAACCCTCCTGTGGGCGTGCCCCCGTCGCTGTCGACGACAAGGCGTTCAGTCCTTGCGGTGCCCCTTAGGCCCAGAAGGGCGTTCGCACGGGCGTCCGGGTCGCTATCGAGAACGTTCACGAGGGCATCGAAGTCGCTCGATGCCGGTCTTGATCCGGGGTGCGGGTCGAGGATCCTGCCCCCACCGACGACCGCCTTCCGCCCGCTGTCTCTCAGGATGAAGCGGTCTCCCATCATGACTGGCACCGGAGCGTCGGTGTCGACGACGAATCCATCGGTCTGGCCGATACGCCGGATCGAGACGTTCACATCGGCCGTACCGATGTGAAGATGGAATGCGCCTCGCTTAGGGATCTCCGTGAAGGAACGGGCGGGCTGCATCATTGCGGTGAACCGCTGCGTGGTGCCTACCGACGACGGTGTCACGAGGAGGTTGCCACGGCTGATATCGGGGGAGCCGTCTGTCACGAGGTTCACCGCCGCCCGCTCTCCCGCTCTGACACGGTCGACAGATTCTTCATGTCTGTGCAACCCGCGCACACGGCA
>JBDLIR010000331.1:0-3086 GCA_039714815.1 Actinomycetota bacterium
GAGGACGGAACGGTGATCCTCATCGGTGCCACGACGGAGAACCCGTTCTTCGAGGTGAACTCGCCGCTCATCTCGAGAGCAACCGTCTTTCGCACCGAGCCGCTCGGTACCGCGGAGATCGTCACCGTCGTCGACGCAGCAGTTTCTGACGCCATGCGTGGCATCGGGGACATCGAGGTTGATGAGGATGCTGTCTCAGCGCTCGCCGAACGGGTCGGAGGCGACGCACGACTCGCTCTCAACACCCTCGACGTTGCTGCGACGATCGCAAGGGGCCGGGCGAAGCCCTCGGTAGATCTTGCTGCCGTCGAGGAAGCCCTACAACGGCGCATCATCAGATACGACAGGACGGGTGACAGGCACTACGACGTGGTTTCCGCATTCATCAAGTCGTTGCGTGGGAGTGACCCCGATGCCGCGGTCTACTGGCTTCACACGATGCTCGAAGCGGGTGAAGACCCCAGGCTGATCGCCAGGAGAATGGTCGTCTTCGCCTCAGAGGATGTGGGTCTTGCCGATTCCGGCGCGTTGACGGTCGCTGTTGACGCCTTTCGCGCCTTGGAGTTCGTCGGACTGCCTGAAGCAGCGTACAACCTCACCCACGCGGCTCTGGCATTGAGCCTCGCCCCGAAGTCGAACTCGACAACGGAGGCGATGTCTGCCGCCCGAACAGCGGTGCTGGACGGTCCGCACAGTGAGGTACCGCCTCACCTGAGGTCAGGGTCCACCGCGGGAGATCGGGATCTCGGCTTCGGTGTCGGGTACGTGTACCCCCACACCGATCCCAGGGCCGTGGTTCCCCAGCAGTATCTCCCCGATGGCCTCGAGAATGCCGTCCTGTACCGACCAAAACGGGTGGGATCGGAAGAGGCGCTCGCAGACAGGCTCGCCAAGATCGACGCGATCTTGGGCAAGCGGCCCCGCACGGACGATGAACATCACTCTTGAGCGCCGGGTTGTCAGCTATTCTTCGCCCATGTTCACCCGTGCTCGTTGGTTCATGTATGGCGTCGTCGTCACCGTCGGTACGACCGTGGTCGTTGTGACGCGCGCCCGGTCGATGAAGGAGCGACTCGACGCCGAGGGAGTGGCGAGGGTCGGTGCGTCTTTCGCTGCTGACACGATCGAGTTCGCCGGACGGCGTCTGCAACGCTCGGCCATCAAGGTCACCCCTGTTCCAGACACTCCCGACGCCTAACCGCACTCCCGTACTTGCGTAGTTTCACGAGTCCCGGGCGTCGTATAACTGCACAAGAACGGAGGCAAAGGTTCGGGGTGGTCTAACCTCGCTGCACGATGCTTACCAACGACATTCGCTCCACGTACATCAAGTTCTTCGCCGATAGGGACCACAGCGTTGTCCCTTCGGCCTCGCTCATCCCCGTCGACCCGACCCTGCTGCTGAACGTGGCCGGCATGGTGCCCTTCAAGTCGTACCTTCTCGGTGAGGAACAGGCACCCAACAACCGGGTCGTATCGAGCCAGAAGTGCATCCGGACCGAGGACATCGACCTCCTTGGAACGACAGCGCGACATCTCTCGTACTTCGAGATGCTCGGGAACTTCTCTTTCGGCGACTACTTCAAAGAGACCGCGATCCCGCTGGCCTATGAGCTGATCACCGACGGATTCAACCTCGATCCCGATCGTCTGTGGTTCACGGTGCACGATTCCGACGACGAGGCCGCCCAGATCTGGCTCGACGTCGTCGGGGTGCGACCCGACAGGCTCCAGCGGCGCGACAGGGACAACTTCTGGCAGATGGGAATCGCGGGGCCGGCGGGGCCATCTTCTGAGATCTTCTACGACAAGGGACCCGAATTCGGCCCGGACGGTGGTCCGGTAGTCGACGAAGAGCGATTCATGGAGTTCTGGAACCTGGTGTTCATGCAGTACATCCAGGACGAGCCGTACCACGTCGTTGGCGACCTGCCGGCCAAGTCGATCGATACGGGGATGGGCCTCGAACGCATGGCCGTACTCCTCCAGCGTGTCGATTCGGTCTTCGAAACGGACACGATCAGAGCGATCCTCTCCGTTGGCGAGCGCCGCACGGGTGTGGCATACGGAGACGACGAGCGTTCGGACATCTCCTTGAGGATCCTCGCAGACCATGCGCGCGCGGTCACGTTCCTGATCAACGACGGTGTTGTTCCTTCGAACCAGGGCAGGGGTTACATCCTCAGGAGGCTGCTACGGCGAGCGGTGCGCCATGCACACATGCTCGGTGCGAAGGAACCGATCATTCACGCCCTTGTCGACGCGACCGTTGTCGAGATGGGCGACGCGTATCCAGCGATCAAAGAGAACCATGATTTCATCAACGAACTCGCTGGGAGAGAGGAACACGCCTTCTCGAAGACCCTCGCATCCGGCGAACAGATGCTCGACGTTGCGCTTGCTGAACTCCCCGACGGAGATCCGATCCCGGGAGAGACCGCGTTCAAGCTGCACGACACATTCGGTTTCCCGATCGAACTGACGGAAGAGATCGCCCTCGAGCGAGGCCTTGCAGTCGACACACGCGGGTTCAACCGTGAGATGGGCCGGCAGAAGGAACGAGCGCGGGCTGCCTTCAAGGGCGACAACACCGGGGACGAGGCGGAGGCGTACCGCCAACTGCTTCGTGGCATCGACCAGACAGACTTCATCGGATACGACTCCCTGGAAGGGCGCGGGAAGGTTCTCTCGATCCTTCGCGAAGGCGAATCCATCGAGCGGGCCAACACGGGAAACGAGATCGAGGTGTTCCTCGACGTCAGCCCCTTCTACGCAGAATCGGGTGGGCAAGTCGGTGACATGGGGAAGATCACGACGGAGACCGGCATCGTAGAGGTAGCCGATACACGGTTCGCTCTGCCTGGCGTCCATGGGCACAGGGGGAAGGTCGTGAAAGGTTACATCCAGCATGGTCAGGACGCCTCGCTGGACATCGACGCGATGCGAAGAGAACGGACCAGGAAGAACCATACGGGGACGCACATTCTGCACTGGGCGTTGCGGGAGGTGCTCGGGGACCATGTCCATCAGGCGGGGTCTCTCGTCGCACCGGATCGCTTGCGCTTCGACTTCTCCCACTTCGAAGG
>JBDLIR010000332.1:0-3081 GCA_039714815.1 Actinomycetota bacterium
TCTCGTCTCCGTTGAACAACGATAGATGGAGATGCATCCCGGATCCGTCGACAGCCTCGAGCGGCTTCGGCATGAACGTTGCGTAGATCCCGTGCTCGAGTGCGACTTCCTTCACGGTGAGGCGTGTCGTCATGATCGTGTCTGCCATGGTGAGGGCATCGGTGTGCCTGAGGTCGAGTTCGTGCTGGCTCGGTGACACCTCATGGTGGCTGAATGCCACGGGGATTCCGAGTTTCTCGAGCGCCACGATCGTTGATCGGCGGTACTCCTGTGCGACATCGAGCGGCGTGAGGTCGAAATAGCCTCCTCGGTCGAGGGCCGTGGGTTCGGGTGAGGAGTCCTCGAAGTAGAAGAACTCGATCTCGGGTGCAACGTAGAACGAGTACCCCAACCCGGCTGCCTGGTTGAGCGTCTGCTTCAGGACGTGGCGCGGGTCTCCGGGAAACGGGTCGCCATGAGGCGTGACTATGTCGCAGAACATGCGGGCCACTCCGGCATGGCCACTCTTGAACGGGAGGATCTGAAACGTGGAAGGGTCGGGCAGCGCAAGCATGTCTGCCTCATATGAGCGACTGAAACCGTCGATGGCTGAGCCATCGAACGACACTCCCTCTTCGAGGGCGGTTGCAAGTTCCGCAGGTGTGATCGCAAATGACTTGAGGAATCCCTGAACGTCGGTGAACCACAGGCGAATGAAACGGATCCCGCGTTCTTTGACGGTGCTGAGCACATATTCCTTCTGGCGATCCATGCCCTTCTCCACGTTCGTGTAGCCGTATCGTATTGATTCTGGGGAGAAGTGCCAGACCGGTTGGCGTCTGTAACAGAGCGTTCACATTGCAGTTACCGGTTTGAAACGGCACCGCACCATCCTGTGACCTGTGGTGGCGCTGCACGTTGCCATCAGAGACAACGTCGACGAAATGCGAGGATCAATGCCGTATCGCGCTGAGTACATATGGATCGATGGAAAGAAGCCCACGAGTCTTCTCCGATCCAAAACGAAGGTCGTGCCCGATGGCAGCGAGCCACCCATATGGGGATTCGACGGATCATCGACCGAGCAGGCACCGGGGAGCAACTCCGACTGTGTTCTGCGCCCGGTCAAGATCGTTCCAGACCCTATCCGCGGCGGCCACGACGTTCTCGTCATGTGTGAGGTCCTCAACACGGACATGACACCGCACGTGACGAACACGAGGGCGAAAGCTGTGGAGGCCCTCGACAAGTACGGAGACCAGCAGCCGTGGTTCGGACTCGAACAGGAATACACGTTCTACAAGGACGGCCGCCCACACGGATGGCCGATCGGCGGGTTCCCTGCACCGCAGGGCGGCTACTACTGCGGAATCGGTGCAGATGAGATCTGGGGCCGTGACATCGTTGAGGATCACACCTGGGCATGCATGGAAGCGGGGCTTGCGATATCAGGTACCAACGCTGAGGTCATGATCGGGCAGTGGGAGTTCCAGATCGGGCCTGTCGACACCGTCGAGGTTGGCGACCAGTTGTGGCTGGCCCGGTGGTTGCTGTATCGGATCGCCGAGGACTACGACATTTCTGCGACGCTGAACCCGAAGCCGGTCGAGGGAGACTGGAATGGCGCCGGGATGCACACCAACTTCTCGACGAAGGCCATGCGGGAAGGCTGGGATCCCATCATCGCTGCGTGTGAAGCGCTCGGTGAGAAGGCCGACGAGCATGTCAAGCAGTACGGAGCAGGAATCGAGCGCAGGCTCACGGGCATGCACGAGACGGCGCCGTGGTCCGAGTACTCCTACGGCGTATCAGATCGCGGTGCGTCCGTGCGTATCCCGTGGATGGTCGATGTAGACAAGAAGGGCTACATCGAGGACAGGCGTCCCAATGCCAACGCCGACCCGTACGTCGTCGCCACGTTGATCACCGACACCGTGTGCAGCAAATTGGCGTAGGAAGAGGCCAGATACCAGATTCCAGATACCAGACGGGTATCTGGAATCTGGAGTCTGGAGTCTGATTTCTTCTATTCCTCGTGGTTGCTGGTGAACCAGCCTCGTTTTGATGACCAGGCGAGGAAGAGATGGACGACGAGAGCCACGACGGCGAGGGTCACGACCACGCCAACGAGCAGGTACAAGGTCATGATGTGTCCGTGTCGCCTGTCGGTCTCACGGGAGTCGGCCCGCCTGTGCCATCGCTTACGGCGCTTGGTCGCGCACGACGTCGAGTTGAGCGATGAACGCGCTCGTGGCGTCGTCGAACGCTTGAACCGCTTCGCGGCGCAAGGTGCCGTCATCAGGAGCTTCGAGGCCGGCGATCACAGCATCCGCCTTCGTGACGAGGTCCGCTGCGGCCGTGATCGTGTCGGGCCATGCCAGCTCGTACGTGGTGGGAACTGTCGATGCCGCAACCTGGTCTGCAAGGGTCTGGGACGCGTCGCGAACCTCTGTGAACCCGGTCTTGGCCTCAGTGAACTCGATTTCCTGGGCTTCCCACTGGGTGTTCACATCGTTGAGTTGTACGAGGTTCTCTGCAGCGACCGCCTGGAACCGGTCGAGTTCGGCGAGGAACGCGACGATCTGAGGGGGGAGCGTCGATGTTGTGGTGGTCTGTGGTGTCGCCGCCGTGGCCGTGGAAACCGAAGGCGCGGATGTCGATGTCGTAGTGATGTCCACCGGCGGTAACGCGTTCACGAACACGTATGTGACTCCGATCAGTGCAGCGATCACAACGGGGAGAATGTATCTGCCTGGCTTTGGGTCCTGTCTGCTCACGCCTGTGAGCTTAGGCTGAATCGGAAGATCAAGGCATTACCGCTACGATCTGTCCATGGAACTCGAGGGGAGCGTTGCGGTCGTTACGGGAGGAGCCGTCCGGCTTGGCCGATCGATCAGCCTCGCCCTCGCCGACGAAGGTGCGGCGGTGTTCATCCACTACAACCGGTCGGCAGGTCCGGCAGAGGCCCTGAGGGACGAGATCATCGCCTCGGGCGGTACCGCCGCGATCGGTCCAGGTGACCTATCGGACCCCCGGAAGGCCGGTGAGATCATCACAGAGGCGACGGAAGCTCTCGGACCCGTGTCGTTGCTCGTGAACAGC
>JBDLIR010000333.1:0-3080 GCA_039714815.1 Actinomycetota bacterium
TCGACAGGGAAACTCGATAGACAAGCCCTCCAGCGAAAGCACGAGTAGCAGCTGACGGCTGACCGCTGACGGCTTCCTCAAGAGCCCCCTCTGTCTCGTTCCTCGACATCTCCCCCAGCAAGCTGAGGGAGAGAAGGAAAGCTGCTTCCCTCCCTCGACGAAGTCGGGGGAGGTGGCCGAGCGCAGCGAGGTCGGAGGGGGCCTCCGATTTCTGGCGATTTACGATTTACGTTCCCGCCTTCCTTCTGTGCTCTGCTGACGGCTGATGGCTTCCTTCGTGTTACGTAGTACGTACTACGTAATACGAAGAGACGCGGATTGGTGAGTGCTCGTTCTCCGTCCCTATTCGCTCGTCTTCCACGTACCAAACACCTCTCCGGTCCTTGGTGGATCAAGTTGCGTATGCGAAACTCGTAGCCTGGCGGAGAAGAATGGGAGAAACACAATGCCTGCAATCAGAAAACTGATAGCCGAATTCCTCGGCGCATACGTACTGCTGGGAATGGGTGGCTTCGCAATCTTTGCCGCCAACCGCGGGAACGGAGTCGGTGCGGACGGTCCGTTGCCGCAGGGAACCCCCGTGCTGGTCATCGCCCTCGGTTTCGGGCTTGCACTGCTCGTCGGCTTGTATGCCTTCGGTGAGGTATCGGGAGGGCACTACAACCCGGCCGTGAGCCTTGGCGTCCTGCTCGATGGGCGGATCGATGTGGTCACGTTCGTGACGTACGCCATCGCCCAGATCGGTGGAGCGGTTGCGGCTGGCTACACGTTGGTATACGCCTTCTCGATCAGATTCGTCGCTTCGACGGCAACGATTCCGAATGAAGCCCTCAGGGTGACTGACACCCAGGCATTGGTCCTCGAAGCCCTGTTCACAGCCTTCTTCGTGGCTGTCATCTTGAAGGTCACCGCAAGCAAGGGATTCGGGGCGACTGCATTCCTCGCAATCTCGCTGACGTTGGTGGTCATCCATCTCGGGCTGGTACCCATCACCGGTTCGTCGGTGAACCCTGCCCGGACGCTCGGTTCGGCGATTGCCGGCCAGGAGTACACATCCTTGTGGGTGTACATGGTCGGACCACTCGTTGGCGCCGCGGTCGGTTGGGGCTTCTTCAAAGCGGTCACCACCGGCGAAGAAGACGCAGCATGATCTGTTAGAACGAAGACAGGAAAGGGGGCCACCGAGGTGGCCCCCTTTCCTGTTTCTGAGTTGGTGTGTAAGCCGGATTCTGTCGAAGGACGATCATCTATCTGGGATCGGCGTTACCGCACGACCTCGTGCGACCTACCCGGAACGTAACGGACGGGCAGCCCTGTTCCTGCATGGTCTTGCTCCTGACGGGGTTTACCTAGCCACCCCGGTCACCCGGGATGCTGGTGAGCTCTTACCTCACCGTTTCACCATCGCCTGTGCCCCGAAGGGCCATCGGCAGTCTGCTCTCTGTTGCACTGTCCATCGGGTCGCCCCGCCTGGGTGTTACCCAGCGTCATGCCCTGTGGAGTCCGGACTTTCCTCGACTTCGCAGCCGCGATCGCCTCACCAACTCACCACAAAGGTAGCGTGTCGTGTCGTGTCGTGTCTTTGGGTCGCTCTCATTGAATCCGGGAACCGAACCCATGGTGTGAGCGTCTTAGTTGCAGAATTCGACATTGATCTCACAGGAAAGAGGCCGTCTGCCATGAACGCGATGGACGACACGATGACACTTGAAGCTCTCCCCGCTCCGATACTCGATGAGCGCCCCTGGGCTGTCTTTGCTGCATGCAAGGATGCCAAAGATGTCTCGTTCTTTCCCCAGAGCAAGACCGAAGAGAGAGCGGCAGCTGCGATCTGCGCCATCTGCCCCGTGCGTGAGGATTGCCTCGAACATGCCCTCTCGACGAACGAGCGGTTCGGAGTGTGGGGTGGAACCTCCGAAAGGCAACGTAGAGCCCTCCAACGAGCGTCCTAGACAGATCGCTCGCGGGCTCGCAGGGCTCGCTGGTGCTCGCAGATCGCTCGCGGGCTCGCTGGGCTTGCTGGCGCTCGCAGATCGCTCGCGGGCTCGCTTCCAGAAGCCAGATATCAGATCGCTCGCAGGCTCGCTTCCAGAAAGGCTGACGGCTGACGGCTGACGGCTGCTCTGCTGGCGATTTACGATTTACGATCTACGTTCCCGATCATCTGGCATCTGGCATCTGGCATCTCTCCCTCACACAGCGCGTTCTCGGACGACTGCGCCGACGTCGAGTCTCCTCATGGAACGTACACCAGGGATCAGGGATAGGAAGGCGACGACGATCATCGAGAGTGCAGCGATTCCGATGGTGGTGGGGCGGATCGCAAGTTCGAAGGTGAACGAGTCGTTGTTGAACGACGACAGGAACACGTCTGACAACCAGATGCCGAGTATCAGCCCCGGCACGATTCCTGCGACGGTCAGGAGCAGGTTCTCTCCGACGATCATCCACGCGATCGTCCGGTCCGCCATGCCGCTCGCTTTCAGCGTTGCGAACTCAGTGGACCGCTCGGCGATGTTGACGGAGATCGTGTTGAACATGAGCGAGAACGCCATCAGTCCACCGAAGATCAACATGATGCCGACGAAGGCGTAGAACAGCCCGAGGAACTGCTGCACCATGTCGAAGAGTTGCCTGGCGTCCTGGACCGCGAGCACACCGGGGACACCTTCGAGGGCAGCGACCGACGTCGTGCGGGCGATCGTTGGATCGAACAGCGTCATCACCGTTGTCACCGTCGGTTCAGCGACGAGGCCCTGTGGATCGTCGATGCCGGCATCCTGGAGCGCTGCCGTGATGACCTCGGTCCGTGCGTAGAGCGGTATGCCGAGGGGTTCGTCGACGAAGTCGACGAGTTCGAGGGCGATCGTCACATCATGGGTCGGGAGATCGACCTCGAGCATGTCGCCGACGGACACGCCGAGTCGGTCAGCGAGTCCCTTTCCAGCGACCATCCCCTCGGAGGGCAAAGCACCGGACGTATTGGTCCAGCCGTGCATCCGGGTCCCGTTCTCGAAGCCCTGGAGCGTTGTGGCGTACGTGTCGCCGTTGCGCGTCACCGATGCACCGAACGAGGCGAC
>JBDLIR010000334.1:0-3076 GCA_039714815.1 Actinomycetota bacterium
ATCGATCCCTGCAAGATCGTCGGGTGCGGGCGCCGCCGACACGAGTACGACCTTTGCGCCTCGATCGACTGCAGTTCGTGCCAGGGCGTTCCCCATCTTGCCGCTCGAACGATTGCCGATGTATCTCACCGGGTCGATCGCTTCCCTCGTACCTCCTGCGGTCACCAACACGACCTCGCCCTCGAGGTCGCCTGCGCCGAGGACCCTGTCAACAACGGAAGCGATCGTCTCGGGGTCACTCAATCTGCCGATGCCCTGGTCTCCGCCAGCGAGTGCGCCGGACTCTGGCGGAACGATCGTGTACCCGAATCCTTCGATGATCGCGACGTTCTTCCGCGTCGCGGGATGCTCCCACATCTCGGTGTGCATCGCGGGAGCCACAACGACCGGTGCCGTCGTCGCCAGCACGGTCGCGATCAGTGCGTTCGAGGACTCGCCATGAGCGATCTTCGAAAGGGTCGCAGCGGTGGTCGGTGCGATCACGACCACATCTGCCCATGCAGCAAGCGTCGTGTGTGGTGAGATCTCCTCATCACCGAACAGATCCGTGACGGGGTTCGAGCCGGTCAATGCGGCGAAAGTAGCTGGACCGACGAACCGCTGGGCTGCGGGTGTCATGACGGTGCGAACCTGCGCACCGTGCTCGATGAACCGTCGGGCGAGGTAGGCGGCCTTGTAGGCGGCGACTCCCCCGGTTACGCCGAGGACGATCCGCCGCCCGGCGAACATCGTCTACTCCTCTACCGGGGCGACGACGACCTTGTCCTCGATGATCTCTTCGAGCGCAATCGAAAGCGGTTTGCGAGCGAGAGAGTGAACTTGTGGTGGTACGTAGCCGCCGAGGCCTGCGCCCAGTTCGTTGAAATAGGCGTTGATCTGGCGAGCTCTGCGTGCAGACAACACGACAAGGCCAAAGCGGGTACCCGTCTTGTCGACTAGGGCTCCGACCGGCGGTTCGACCATCATGATCTGCGTTCTCCTCGTACTTGGTGAGTGGTGTAGCAGAGCTACAGCCCGCGCGTTGAAGCGCTCGGGAGACCGAGTATATCGAGAACGTGGTTGATCGCGGCGTCAAGTCCGCGATTTTCCACGATGAAGTCGTAGACGTCCGGTGCCTCAGCGATCTGGACCGAAGCTGCTGCGAGACGTTTCTGCACATCGGCTTCGGCGGTGTCGCCACGCCCTCTGAGCCGGTGTTCGAGTTCGTCGAGGTCTGGAGGAGTGATGAAGATCAAGATGGCAGCCCCGAAAGCCTGCCTGACCTGTTTGGCCCCGTCGTTCTCGATGTCGAGGATCACGTTCGAGCCCTCACCGATAGCATCTTCCACTTGTTCCCTCAACGTGCCGTAGAGGTTGCCGCCGTACTCGGCCCATTCGAGGACCTGGTGCGACGCGATCGCGTCGAGGAAATCCTGTCTCCCCACGAAGTGGTAGTCGACACCGTCGACCTCGCCGGGTCGTGGCTGTCGGGTGGTCGCCGAGATGGAGAACACCGATGTTGTCCTGTCGAGAACAGCGTCGATGATGCTCGACTTCCCGACGCCAGAAGGCCCTGAGATGACGATCAGCTTGCCCTTAGGAGAAGCGCTCAACGAGTTGCTCCCTCTGGTTCTTCCCGAGTCCTCTGAGGGTGCGCCCGTCTGCGATACCGATCTCAGAGAGCAGACGCTCGGTTGAGACCTTTCCCATTCCTGGCATCGAGACGACGATGGCCTTGACTTTCGTTCCAGCAACGAGGTCGTCTGCATCCGCACGTTCGAGGACGTCGGTGAAGGTCAGGCTCCCCGTCTTGAGCAGGTGTTTGATCTCTGCTCGGACCCGCCTGGCCTCACCGGCACGAGCGAGAGCCGCCGCACGCTGTTCATCCGTCATCTCTGGCAGCATGTGATCTCCTTTCCAGGTCGAATCGTATCAACGCTGGGGCGCCGCTGCTCGGATCATCTCACCGATCTCGGCAGCGGCGCTCGCAGGGTCGCTAGCCGCTGTTATCGGTCTGCCGATCACGAGGTAGCTTGCGCCCTTTGCGATCGCTTCAGATGGTGTTGCCGTCCTTGCCTGGTCATCGTCGGTTGTGCTCGGCCGAATCCCGGGGACCACGGTGATCATGTCCGGCGCTGATTGACGGACGACGTGGAGTTCGAGTGGGGAGCAGACAACACCTTCACAGCCGCTTGTCGCCGCGACGCTGGCCATCTTCGACACAAGCTGGCCAGGAGTCCGATCGATGCCGATCCGTTGGAGATCCTGCTTGTCGAGCGACGTCAGCACAGACACTCCGAGGATCCCTGACTCCGCATGTCCTGCGCCGTCGGCCAGGCCGTTGACGGCGGCTTCGAGCATCGCCTGGCCACCTCCTATGTGCGCGGTCACCCACCGGGCACCGTGGAGTGCCAGGCGGCGGGCTGCCATCTCGACCTGCGACGGGATGTCGTTGAGCTTTGCGTCGGCGAACACCGGTAGGCCGAGACGCACGAGAGCATCGATCGTTCCCGGTCCCGGGCCGTGGAGCAGTCCCAGGCCGATCTTGAACGCACCAACGAAGGGGGCCACTTCTCTCGCCATCTTCACAGCGTCCTGTGCGGTCGGCATGTCGAGTGCGACGATGATCGGATTCTCTGCTACCACGGTACGTATGCTCCTTTGAGTTCTTCCAGCGTCGAGATCGAGTGTCTCGCCATGTATCTCGTGAGGTCCTTCGTGATCGTGCGTGCTATTCGCGGATCCGCAAAGTGGGCCGTTCCGATTGCAACAGCGTCTGATCCCGCGAGGATGTACTCGATGGCGTGACGAGCATCCGACACGCCCCCGCATGCGACGATCGGCGCATCAGGGAGGTCTCTGCCGACTTCGAGCACACATCGCATCGTGATCGGCCTGACCGCAGACCCCGAATAGCCGCCGACGAGTCCGCTGAGCAGGGGTCGCCGGGTCTCGGGGTCGATCGCGGCGCCCATTACCGTATTGGCCACCACCAGCCAGTCGGCGCCGGCCGACATCGCAGCCTCAGCCACCGGCGTGATCGGCATCGCGTCCGGTGAGAGTTTCGCTCCGAGTGGCAGGTCGGTAGCAGCCCGCA
>JBDLIR010000335.1:0-3074 GCA_039714815.1 Actinomycetota bacterium
GCGATCGGCGAGTCGATCGACACCGTTGCCGGTTTGGTGGAAGATGCTCTGTAGATCGTAGATCGTACGTCGGAGAGCGGAAAGCGAAGAGCGGTAACGCGTGACCTGACGAGCAAGACTCGTTCGCTGTTATGATTGCGTTGCGAACCGAGATCTCTGCTATTGGGGTGGGCAGTTGCCCGCCTCTTTTGTTGAGCAGAGTTCTCTTTGGCGTGTAAGGAGTACGGTGAGTAGTGTCGCCCAGAAGCTGTGGGACCGCATAGATCCCTATGTGGCTGCCGAAGGTATCGAACTCGACGATGTCGAGATACTTGGTGGTGGCCAGATCGTGCGCGTCACCATTGACGGTGATGAGGCGGTCGGGGTCGATCGGATCGCCGAACTGTCACGAGGCATCAGCAGGCTGATCGACGCTGATGACCCTTTCAAGGGCTCGTACACGCTGGAGGTGTCCTCGCCCGGGCTCGAACGAAAGCTCACCAGGCCACGGCACTTCGAGAAATCCGTCGGCAAGCAGGTGAAGGCGAAGACCTACCGTGAGGTCGACGGCACAAAGGAACACAAGGGCATCATCACGAGCGCCGGTGACACAGGGTTCACCGTTGAAACCGATGGTCACGAGCGAGAGATCTCATACGATGACGTGTCGTCCGCCAGGACGATCTTCGTGTGGGACAAGGGCGCCCGTCCGGGCAAAGACGTGTAGGAGATACGATGGATTACAACCTGATGGATGCGCTCGACCTACTCGAAAGGGAGAAGGGCGTTCCCCGAGACACGATCCTCGAAGCGCTTGCGAACGCGCTCGTATCCGCGTACAAACGAACACCGGGTGCGGCCGAAGAGGCCCGCGTCACGATCGATGCCGATACCGGCGAGATCAGCGTCTACGGCCAGGAACTCGATGAGGAGGGCAACGTCACCGATGAGTGGCTCGACACTCCTGAGGACTTCGGCAGGATCGCCGCTTCGACCGCAAAGCAGGTCATCCTGAAGCGTCTCCGCGATGCAAAGCGCGATCAGATCTTCGAGATCTACGACGGGCGTGAGGGAGACCTCATCACAGGAATCGTTCAGCAGTCCGACCACAGGTACTCGATCCTGGACCTCGGAGACGCGGAAGCGATCCTTCCCGGTTCCGAGAAGATCCCCTATGAGCGCCTCGAGCGCGGCAACAGGGTCAAAGCGTGGATCCTCGAGGTCCGCGGTGAAGGCAAGGGCCCCCAGATCGTGGTTTCGCGAAGCCACCCGGAGTTCATCAGGGCACTCTTCGAACTCGAGGTGCCGGAACTGGTTGACGGTGACATCGAGATCAAGGCCATCGCCAGGGAGGCGGGACACCGCACGAAGATCGCTGTTGTGTCTCACGACCCGAACATCGACCCCGTCGGCGCCTGCGTCGGCGCACGCGGCTCGAGGGTGCGTCAGGTCGTCAACGAACTCAAGGGTGAGAAGGTCGACATCGTCGAATGGGACGAAGACCTCGAAGTGTTCATCGCAGAGGCCTTGAGCCCTGCGAGGGTCCAGGCTGTTCGGATCGAGGACGACGAGACGACGGCAGTCGTGATCGTCCCCGACCATCAGCTGTCGCTTGCTATCGGCAAGGAAGGGCAGAACGCCCGTCTGGCAGCGCGGCTCTCTGGCTATCGGATCGACATCCGCTCCGAATCCCAGGACCTCGGGCTCGATGTCGAAGATGATGAAGACATCGAGTTCGAGACGGTCGAAGAAGGTGATGGAGCGGGACAGCTGACAGCTGAAGAAGAACAGCCATCAGCTGAAGAAGAAGAGCAGCCATCAGCCATCAGCCATCAGCCATCAGCTGAAGAAGAAGAGCCGGCGGCTGAAGAAGAATCAGATCAACAAGGGGCAGCCGATCACGAGGAGTGATCGGGCTGCATTGACCGCGCGGAGGAAACTGTGGCGAAGGTACGGATATACGAATTAGCGAGAGAACTCGGACAAGAGTCCAAGGATGTTCTCGAGCGCGCCCAGAGCCTCGACCTCGAGGTCAAGACTGCATCGTCCGGCCTCGACGACGACGACGCCGCGCTCGTCCGCGCCTCGTACGAAGATGCGACGAAGACCACGGTCGAACCGGAGCCCGAGCCAGTGGTCGATGAGCATGTGCCTGAGATCCATGTAGTCGGCGGTGATGAGCATGTGCCTGAGATCCATGTAGTCGGCGCCGATGAGCATGTGCCTGAGATCCACGTCGTCGGCGACGAGGCACCAGAGAGCGACGCTGCGATAGAGGAAGAGGCTCCAGGCGAAACCGATGAGGAGAAGGTGCTCCTCGTCGAGCCAGGCATCACCGTCCATGAACTGGCCAGAATGGTCAAGATCCGCACGGCAGACATCGTCAAAGCTCTCATGTTCATGGGGGAGATGGTTCCAGGTGGCGGCGAGATCCCTGTCAATGCGATCGAACCCCTTGGCCGTGAACTCGGCTGGGAGATCCTCGTGGCTGAGTCTGACGAGGAGGAAGAAGACCTCGGACGGCAGCGCCACATCATCGAGTTCGACGATGATGAGTCGACGCTGGCCCCACGCCCACCCGTGGTCACCGTCATGGGGCACGTCGATCACGGCAAAACCCAGTTGCTCGACACCATCCGGCAAGCCAACGTCATCGCCGGAGAGGCGGGCCGTATCACGCAACACATCGGTGCGTACCAGGTCGAGACGGACGGATCGAAGATCACTTTCATCGACACGCCAGGGCACGAGGCGTTCACAGCGCTGCGGGCGAGGGGCGCCGATGTGACCGACATCGCGATCATCGTTGTTGCTGCAGACGACTCGGTGATGCCCCAGACCGTCGAGGCGATCAACCACGCGAAGGCTGCTGAGGTTCCGATCATCGTGGCCATCAACAAGATGGATCTCGAGGCTGCCGACCCGTTCACGGTCCGTGCGGCCCTCACCCAACACGAGATCGTCGTGGAGGATCTTGGTGGGGAAGTCCCTGCGATCGAGATCTCCGCTCTCAAGGGCACGAACATCGACGAACTCCTCGAGATGATCGGACTTGTTGCGGAGGTCGAAGAACTCACCGCAAACCCCAAGGCCGC
>JBDLIR010000336.1:0-3072 GCA_039714815.1 Actinomycetota bacterium
CAGGGTTCGTGACGTCCTATATGGCGTCCTCAGCCCGCAGAATGGAAGGTCACCTGAACCCAGGGTTCGTGACGTCCTATATGGCGTCCTCAGCCCACAGAATGGGATCCGTTCGTCGGTGCATGAGCGTGATACACTGCTTTCGACAGACGCCCTTTAACACGGTCCAGAGAGGCCGAGAAGGAAGTGACCATGAGCACACATCCCGTGCCGCACACCCCGGTGTGCGGCTTTGTTGCATCTGAGGGAGCATCATGCGAAAGGTGATGGACGCAGACGATCTCGTGCGAGCGAACCGCCGGATAGCCCATGAGATCGTTGAACGTAACCAGGGTCTCGACGATGTGGTCCTCCTCGGCATACCGACCAGAGGCAAACCGTTCGCAGACCGCATCGCTGCTGAACTCACGAAGATCGAAGGTAGACAGGTCAGGGCCGGCTCACTCGACATCGGGCTGTACCGCGACGATCTCGACCTCAGACCCCGCACACGGCTCGGACCCACGATCATCCCCGATGACATCGACGGCCGGATCGTTGTCCTCACCGACGACGTCCTGTTCACCGGTCGAACCATCAGGGCTGCTCTCGATGCACTCGCTGACATCGGAAGACCAGCCTCCGTGCAACTCGCAGTGGTCGTCGACCGTGGTCACCGGCAGCTGCCTATCAGGGCCGACTTCGTCGGCAAGAACACCCCGACGTCCCAAAGCGAACGGGTATCTGTCCGGTTCTCCGAGATCGATGGAGAAGACGGCGTGTGGATCGGGGAGGCCGACGAATCATGAAACATCTACTCACGACGGAAGATCTCGACCGGACCACGCTCGAGGAACTGCTGACAGACGCGGACGAGTTCTACGAGGTTCTGCATCGTCCGATCCCAAAAGTCCCTGCGCTGCGCGGGAAGACGGTCGCGACGATGTTCTTCGAGCCGTCGACACGCACCAAGATGTCGTTCGACAAGGCAGCGAAAGCGCTCTCGGCTGACACGATGGCCTTCTCTGCATCGACGTCCTCCCTATCGAAGGGTGAATCCCTCAAGGACACGGCACTCACCGTGCGCGCCATGGGAGTCGACCTCATGGTCGTCAGACACGGGGCTACCGGAGCGCCGTGGAGACTTGCGGAGTGGCTCGACATTCCGATCGTCAACGCCGGCGACGGTGCGCACCAGCATCCCACCCAGGCGCTCCTCGACTGCTTGACCATCAAGCAACGCTTCGGTTCGCTCGACGGACTGCGGATCGCGATCGTCGGTGACATCAGACACTCTCGTGTTGCTCGATCTGACATCTTCGCGATGGCGACGCTGGGTGCTGAGGTCATCCTCGTCGGACCCCCGACGCTGCTGCCCCTCGACACGGAGGGTTGGCCCGTCAAGACGACGACCGATCTCGACGCTGTCCTCGACACGGTCGATGTGGTCTATCTCCTGCGCGTCCAACTCGAACGCGGCGGAGGATCGGTATTCCCGTCGCTGCTCGAGTACACGGCGAGGTACGGCATGACCAACGAGAGGTTCGCAAGGCTCAAAGACGACGCGGTCGTGATGCACCCCGGCCCGATGAACAGAGGTGTAGAGATAGCGCACGACGTCGCAGATGACCACAGGGCGCTGATCTTGCAACAGGTGACCAACGGCGTTGCGGCACGGATGTCCGTGTTGTTCCGCCTGCTTGGAGGTGAACACAATGAATGACATCGTGATCGTGGGCGGATCGGTGCTCACAGCCGACGGCATCGAATCGGTCGATATCGGTATCGCCGACGGCAAGGTTGCAGAGATCGGCAAGGACCTCAAAGGCACGAGGGTCATCGACGCCACCGATTCGTGGGTTGGCCCGAGCTTCGTTGATGTGCACACGCATCTGCGTGAACCCGGCTTCGAATGGAAAGAGACGATCGCGACAGGTACCGAGGCCGCCGCGGCAGGTGGGTACGGAGCGGTCGTCGCAATGCCGAACACCGATCCGGTGACAGACAACGCACAGATCGCCATGTATGTCGCCCAACGCGGAACCGAGGCAGGGTTCACCGACGTGATGCCAGCCGGTGCGATCACGATGGGGCGTGCCGGCGAGAAGATGGCGCACATCGACGAGATGTGGGGCGCAGGTGTCAGGGTGTTCACCGACGACGGGGATTCCGTCGAAGATGCAGCGGTACTGCGTCTCGCCATGGAGTACATCGCCAACCTCGGAGGCGTGGTCTCCCAGCACGCCGTCGATGCGAACCTTTCGAGGCACGGGTTCATGCACGAAGGATCGGTGTCCTCCCTCCTCGGCATGGCAGGGATCCCAGCCGAGGCGGAGGAGATCGTGATCGCTCGCGATCTCGCCCTCGTCAGGCTCACCGGTGTGCGGTATCACGTGCAGCATGTTGCAACGCGAAGAGGCGTGGAACTGATCGCACAGGCCAAACAGGATGGGCTCGCTGTCACCGCAGAGGCGACACCGCATCATCTCATGTTCGATGACACGTTCGTGGCGACGATGGACCCCGACTACAAGATGATGCCGCCTCTGCGCTCACCCTCGGATCGAGCCGCTCTGCGTGAAGGGCTCATCAGCGGTGTGATCGATGTCGTCGGCACGGACCATGCACCACATGCTCCGCGTGAACAAGAAGTGCCGTTCGAGCATGCACCCAACGGTGTCATCGGACTCGAGTGGGCGGCCTCGGTCGCCAGCGACGTCATAGGAGACGACCAGGCGAGGTTCTTTGCAGCGATGTCCCAGATACCGGCCGAGATCGCCGGCATCCCCGGCCACGGCAACGCCCTCGAGGTCGGTGCCGACGCCAACGTCGTCGTGTTCGATCCGACAATGGAGTGGACTGCAACACGGACGCGGTCCATGTCTCGAAACGCCCCCTATCTCGGATCGACGCTGAGAGGGAAGGTGATGGCGACGATCCTGCGCGGCTCGGTGACGTACTCGGACGCGTCATGAAACCCGGCCTTCTGGCACTGGCCGACGGATCGGTCTTCAGAGGCGTATCCGTCGGCGCGCCGGGGGTAGCTACCGGCGAGGTCGTGTTCAACACGGCGATGACCGGTTACCAGGAGAT
>JBDLIR010000337.1:0-3054 GCA_039714815.1 Actinomycetota bacterium
AGCGGGTGCTCGAGATCCTGCAGTCGGCCGGTGTGAGGTAGGAGGGTCCATGACAGAAGACATACTCGTATTCGTACGGCACCTGGGCGGCGAGGTGACCGACGCAACGTACGAACTGATCGCAACGGCGCGGTCTCTCGCAGGCCAGACAGGCGGAAGCGTTGATGCAGCGGTGATCGGAACGGGAGCTGCCGGGCTCGCAGGGAGCCTTTCGGGGGCCGATCGCGTGCTCGTCGCAGACACCGACGCGTTCGGGGCGTTCAACCCGCAGGGACATGCAGAGGTCTTCGCATCAATCGTTGCCGACCGCCAGCCGGCGATCACGCTCGTCCCGTACACGTCTGTCGGGATGGATGTCGGCAACCAGGTAGCCGCGGGGAGCGGCCAGCCACTCGTGTCCTACTGTCTGAAAGTCGATGCAGGTGACGGCTTGACGGCGACCTGCCAGCTCTACTCAGGAAAGGTCGAGGCCGATGTCGAGGTCGACGGCGATCGGGCCGTGTTTGCGATGCTCGCCGGTGCAGCATCTGCCGATGACGGTCGTTCCGGCGGGGCAGGGACGGTTGAGGCCATCGCCATCGACGTTCCGGATCTCGCGGTCACGTTCGTCGGTCTGGCCGAACCCGAAGCTGGCGACGTCGACATCACTTCCGAAGACATCCTCGTCGCGATAGGGCGGGGTATCGAGTCCGAGGACAACATCGAGGAGGCCCAGGAACTCGCTGATGCGCTCGGGGCTGCGCTTGCGGCGTCGAGGCCGATCATCGACCAGGGGTGGCTGCCAAAGACACGTCAGGTCGGGAAGTCAGGGATGTCCGTCAAGCCGAAGGTGTATCTCGCCCTCGGTATCTCCGGAGCGCCAGAGCATCTCGAAGGCATGCGGGATTCGGCGACGATCATCGCAGTGAACTCCGACCCGCAGGCCCCGATCTTCGGTGTAGCCCATTACGGATGGGCGGGAGACCTGTTCGACTTCATACCTGAATTCACCGACCTCCTGGAGGCCTGATGCAAGCCGTGGTCTTCGCCGCCGAGACCGCGGGCCGTGAGGTCTTCCTCGGGTTCAACGTCGGCCTCAAGATCCTGTTCTACGTGCTCGCGACGGTCGCCATTGCGGTCTTCGCATGGGGGTTCTACCGCAGGATCCGCAAGTACACGAAGGGGCGCAAGATCAACCGCCTCGACTGGGGCAGGTTCGTACGGGCGCTCGGGGACATCGCCTCGAACCGCACCATCGCCAAACGCAACCCGGTTGTCGGCATCGCCCACTTCTTCGTGCTGTGGGGGTTCATCGTCCTGCTGATCGGCACGACGATCATCGCCATCGATGAGGACATCATCGGGCTGATCCTCGGCCCGGAGTGGCAGTTCTGGCACGGGCCGTTCTACGTCGTGTACGCCCTCGTCCTCGACGTGTTCGGCATCGGGTTCGTTGTCGGGCTGATCGTGCTGGCGCGCATCCGGCGCTCCGAGCCGCCACGTCTCGACTATTCCCGGGTCGATGGCGTCGAGGCGAACCGGCGCGGGTACTCGCTCGACGACAGGATCTTCCTCGGGACCCTCGTGTTCCTCGGCGTGTCCGGGTTCCTCCTCGAGGGTTTCAGGATCGCGGCGACGGACTTCCCGGACTTCGAGATCGTGGCGATCGGTGGCTGGGTGATCGCGCTCGTGACCAGTCCGCTCGGCGAGACCGCCAACGACGTGGCCAGGATGGCGACCTGGTGGCTCCACTCCATCGCAGCCTTGACGTTCGTGGCGTACCTGCCGTACTCCAAGGGCATGCACGTCATCAACGACGCCGCCGACCTCGTCTTCACCGACCCGAGGTCCTCTGCGGTGCTCCCCGCAGTCGAAGATCCCGCATCGCCAGGGTACGTCACCCTCGACGACTTCACTTGGAAAGACCTCCTCGACCTCGACGCATGCACGAAATGCGGTCGATGCCACGACGTCTGCCCTGCCAGAGCGTCCGGATCGCCGCTGTCGCCGCGCGACCTCATCCTGGACCTGCGAGAGTACGCGGACGCTCGATCCGGGATCAAGATGTGGTACGGCGCAGGGGCTAGACCCACCCACGGCGACTCCACCGAGATCGCGGGACAGGTGATCGCGACCGACACCTTATGGTCGTGCACCACCTGCATGGCGTGCGTGGAGACATGCCCGGTCGGCATAGAACACGTCCCAACCATCGTGCAGCTTCGCCGCAGACTCGTCGACACCGGAGACGTGGAACCGGGTCTCCAGAAGGCGTTCCAGGCCCTCGCCCGTGGCGGGAACAGCTTCGGGAAGTCGGCAAAGCAGCGAGCCCGATGGACGAAGGGCCTCGACTTCAAGGTGAAGGACGCACGCACGGAACCGGTCGACTACCTGTGGTTCGTTGGTGACCACGGTTCGTTCGACCCCAGGGCCACCGACGTGTCGCGCACGGTTGCGATGCTGATGCGGTCGGGTGGGATCGACTTCGGGATTCTCTACGACGGCGAACGCAACGCAGGAAACGACGTGCGCCGCGCGGGCGAAGAGGGCCTGTTCGAGATGCTGCGCGACTCCAACGTCGAGGCATTCGAGGGAGCGGACTTCAAGAGGATGTTCACGACGGACCCGCACTCGCTCAACACGTTGCGTGGCGAGTACCCCACAGATAACGATGTGCTTCATTACACGGCGATCCTCGATCAGCTGGTTTCGTCCGGAGCCATCACACTCGGGGCACTCAGAGGCAAGGCCACCTACCACGACCCCTGCTACCTCGGCCGCTATCAAGACGAGTACGAGGCGCCGAGGCGTCTCATCGAAGCTGCAGGCCTCGAACTCGTCGAAATGGGCCGGTGCCGTGAGAACAGCTTCTGCTGCGGTGCGGGCGGCGGCCGCATCTGGATGGACGACTCCGGCCTCGACGAACGGCCGGCAGAGAACCGGATCAAAGAAGCGGTCGCCCTCGGCAACGACGTGAACTACTTCGTCGTATCGTGCCCCAAGGACATGATCATGTATTCGGATGCGGTCAAGACGACAGGTAATGAAGGCCAGATCGAGGTCGTCGACATCGCA
>JBDLIR010000338.1:0-3054 GCA_039714815.1 Actinomycetota bacterium
CGTGACGGGGAAACGATCCATGATGAAAGCGCCGACACCGACGGTGTGTGCGGGGCGTTCGTTGTCGTACGCAGCGGAGCGATCATCGGTGCCGAGCGTGAATGCGCCGCCGTCGACGACGACCCGTTCGGTGTCGTCAACGGTCCGGCCGGCCGGAAGGTTCCGAATAGCCGACAGTGCATACGCCTCGAGGTCGGGTCGTAGGTTGAGAGCCTGGAGCATCGTTTCATGATGCTGTGCCTCGTGCTGGACGACCATCTCGAACACGTATCCGTCGCGAACGAGCGTCGGGCCATCGATGAAGTCCGAACGGACGAGAAGCGTGTCGACGTCGTGGCGAACCTCGTCGAGATACTCGGTCGCTTCGCCACGGTCGAGCAACGGCAGTTCGGAACGGACCCACCGCGGGTTGTCGAACGGGTTGTACATGCCGTCGCGGTCGGCGTCGTGTGCCCTTCTGCCCCCGAGTTCACGAAGCAGCCAGAACTCCTCGAAGTTGGCGATATGCCCCATATCCCAGACGAGCGGACTCATCAGCGGGCTGTACTGGAGGTGCAGATCGTCGTCGGTGAGCGTCTCCGTCATGACGAACGTGCGTCGTCTCGTCCTTACGAGATCGGACGCGATCCGGTGCTTCTTGATCTGGATGGTTTCGGCGGTCCTCATGCTCTGAGCCTATTGCGCTGGCGAAACTGAGAACGCGATGGACCGACGGACCATTCCATCTATCCTGCAACGCCCACCCCTGAGGGTGGCCGGCACGTCAGCGTTCGGGTTGGTCGTCAACGCTGGTGGCGGCGATGATGCCGAACGTCGCGCCGGCAGGGTCGGCGAGGATCGCCATCTTCCCCATCGGCGAGTCCTCAGGTGACTTGATGACGCGTCCACCGAGTTCAGCAGTCTTGCCGGCCACTGCATCGGTATCTGAGACGTTGAACCAGGTGAGCCAGTGTGCAGGCACCTCGTCAGGCATCGCTCCCGAGATGTCCCATGTTCCGCCGTTGCTCCGGTCACCGACGCTGAACATCGTGTACATGTTGCCGTCGCCCATGTCCATCTCCGAAGACGACCAGCCGAGCAGTTCTGTGTAGAACGCGACAGCGGCATCGACGTCGCGACAACCGAGGTCGTTCCAGGCCATCGTATCGGGCACATTGAACAGTTCTGCCCCATCGTGGGTCCCTGACTGCCAGAACCCGATCACTGCACCCACAGGGTCGATGATGAAGAACATGCTCCCGGCGTCCATGACCTGCATCGGCTCCATGAGCGCGGTTGCGCCGAGTTCCATCGCCTTCGCGAACGTCGCATCGATGTCGTCAACGATGATGTACGACGACCATACGGCCGGTTGGCCTGCGGCCTGCTGTTCAGGGCTCAGTGGCCCCATGCCTGCAACGATCTTGCCATCCTTGGAGAACATCGTGTATGGCATGCTCTCGGACGGGAGCGTTTCCGCATCCCAACCAAAGATCTCCCGATAGAAGTTCTCAGCCACTGCAGTGTCGGGTGCGGCTACATCCGCCCAACCGATCGTTCCGTGTGCGAGTCCCATTGGGTCTCCCCCTCTCGTGTGGCGCCAGCCACATCGTGTGGACACAATCCTACGCGACGGATGTGACAAGAAGAAGATGTCAGATGCCAGATGCCAGATGTCAGATGTCAGATGTCAGACACCAGAATGTCTCTTCTCTGGCGTCTGGTAGCGAGCCTGCGAGCGATCTGGCATCTGGTAGCGAGCCTGCGAGCGATCTGTCTCCGCTAGTGCTTTTCGGCTCCGGGAGTGACGATCAGTGTTGCGATCGCCGTCACGAGCAACGTGATGCCGAGGAATGCGTATGCGATCGTTTGAAAGTCGTCGCCGGGAGGGGCCGAGGCGGCGGCTTCTGTGGCAAGGATGAGAGTGAGCATGCCGTGAAGATAGCCGACAGGGTTCACAGTCGCCAGTTCGCAGCTTCCGCATCGATGTCAGGCATGGGCCGTCGCAACGACCGGGGCTGGTGTGGTGGCTGAGGACCGTGAAGTGGAGGCGTCCATCTAATCTGGAGGTATGTCTGACGCTGTCCCACGCGAGTCATCGCCGCCCCCGCTTGCAGGTGTGCTCGGCGGTGGGTTGAAGCTCACGTGGGGGTTCGTGAAGCGGCGACCCGTGTCGTTCGTCCTGGCTGTAGTCGGGGCGGTCGTCTTCGTGTCAGCGATCGTTGCCGCAGCAGTAGTTGTAGGCAGGGTGTCCGATGATCTCATCATCCCCGTGCTTCGCGACGGCGAAAGCATCGAGGGAAGACTATGGCCCGCAGTACTGCTGATCTTTGGTGTCGCCGTCTGGAAGTCCGCAGGTATCACGCTGCGCAGATCCGCAGCAGGATGGCTTCAGTACGGGACACGGTCCGACGCCCGGAAACGATTGATCGGCCATCAGATGCGCCTCGACCTTGCCTGGCATGATCGGCGGAGCACCGGCGACCTCCTGTCGGTTTCGGAAGTCGATACGAACCAGGGGACCTTCGTGCTTGCCCCGTTCCCCTTCGCAACAGGTTCTGCACTGCTACTGGTTGGCACGATCTTCCTCGTCACATCGACCGACCCCTTCCTCGGGGTGGTGATGCTCGTCGGTCTCGTCGTGACCGTAGGGATCGACGTCCACGGAGCGTTCAGGACCTTCGAGCCCTTCGTGGAAGTCCAGGATGTGCGTGGAGAGGTCAGCGAGATAGCACACGAGTCGATCGATGGTGCGCTCACGATCAAAGCGCTCGGCCGGGGCGAACAAGAGACCGAGCGTTTCGCGGTGGCAGCGGATGAGCTTCGCGACAAGGTCACGTCGGTGAACCAGATGTGGGTTGGCTACCGGGCGATCGTCGAGTCCCTTCCGACTGTGATGACTATCGCCATCCTGATCGTTGGCGTAGCGAGGCTCTCGAGCGGTTCGGTGACCGCAGGCGACCTGGTGACGATCGCCTACTTGCTCTCGCTGATGATGATGCCGATTTCGCTTCTGGGATTCGTGATCTGGCAGATGGCCCATTCTCTAGCCGCATGGAAGCGCGTCGAGACCGT
>JBDLIR010000339.1:0-2995 GCA_039714815.1 Actinomycetota bacterium
GGCCACCTCCCCCGACTTCGTCGAGGGAGGGAAGCAGCTCTCCTTCTCTCCCTCAGCTTGCTGGGGGAGATGTCGAGGAACGAGACAGAGGGGGCTCTTCGAGCGCAGCCATCAGCCGTCAGCCGTCAGCCGTCAGCCTACGGCCGACGGCCTACAGCCAGAAGGGGCGCGCGGTCCCGAGGGCCACGTTGAATGGTTCTTCGCGGAAGTCGGAAGTCGGATAGCGGATTTCGGACTTCCGTCTTCGGTTTTCGGAAAGCGGAACCTGCCTCCTCGTTGGGTCTGCCAGCGGAACAGGCTCACCCAGTGTGCTGGCGATTTACGATTTACGATTTATGCATCTCGTTCCCCGGTCTCAATACCTTCATCGCTCCTTCGACTGGAGCGATTTCGAGCCTGCTGGCCGTGCCGAGTAGCTCGCCGTCTGCCTGGAACTGCGTCTTGGGATCAGCGTCGATGATGAGACTCTGATAGTCGGTCCAGAGCTTGACTCCGGTGGCATCACGATGCTTGCGGCCAAGGACCGCCCTTGTGAAGATCTCGGTCGCCCGGCGCACACCGAGGTCGTTTGCGGCGAAGGTTGCAACGCCCTCAGGTGGATCCGGCGTCAGGTGCAGGGGAACGGCACCGAAGTAGGTGTAGGGGTCGTGGACCTGTGTCAAGGCAACGACGGCATCGAATCGATCCCCATCGCATTCAACGCGTAGCGTCGGGACCTCCGACCGCCAGCTGGAGAGCAGCCGCATGATCGCCGTCGATGCGTAGTGCACGCTTCCGAAACGTGACTTGGCGAACGGTCTGGTCTCAGCGACCTTCACGACGTCCGCATCGAAGCCGACCCCGAGCGAGAACGTCGCGTACCGCGTGATCTCTCCATAGTCGGTATCGGCCACGACGCGAACCATGCGAGTAGGCAGCGCCTGGTAGTCGGCTGCTGCTGCAGCGGCCGCTACTGGCTTGTTCGGAACGCCAAGAATCCGGGCCAGGACGTTCGTGGTACCGGCGGGGATCAACCCGAGGGCAGTGTCTGTGCCCACGAGGCCGTTCGCAACATGATGTGCAACACCGTCGCCGCCCATGGCGAACACGACATCGACTCCGCCTTCGGCGCCTACGCGGGTCTCATGGCCTGTTTCGAGAGCGGACACCGGCCAGCTCGTCGTGAGGTCGAAGCGTTTCTTCAGTGAAGATACGACCTGTCGATAGATCCCTCCGGTGAATTGGGAGGCAGAGGGGTTGGCCATGAGGAGCGCCGTTGGCATGGCCGTAAGCCTAAGGCAGCTTTGCGTCGGCCATCCGGGCCAGGCAGAGGCAACCCGTCTGGCGGCTACTACCCTTCGACCGTACAGCCCTTTGCGACGTGAGGAGACCCCGTGCTGAAGCCGTATCAGGCCGAGACGTATTCCGATTTCACCGCCGAGGCGAACGCTTCAGCGTATGAAAAGGCCCTCGAACAGGTCCAGTCCGACCTCGGTGAGCGGGCGCTTCTCGTGATCGGCGGCGAGCACGTCGACACGGACGCATCGATCGAATCCTTGAATCCCGCTGTTCCTTCCCAGCGAGTAGGGACATCAGCAATGGCGTCTGCCGGGCATGTCGAGCAGGCGATCACAGCTGCCTGGGACGCATACGCTGATTGGTCTCGCCGCACAGCGCAAGAACGTGCTGGTCTCATCCATCGTGTCGGCGACATCATTCACGAGCGGAAATTCGAGTTCGCAGCGTGGCAGACCTTCGAAGCAGGGAAGAACTGGGCAGAAGCGGAAGCGGACGTCGCCGAGGCCATCGACTTCTGTCGATACTACGCGCACCAGGCGCTGCGTCTGTCCGAACCGGTGCCCGTGCACGACTATCCGGGGGAGACGAACGAGTCCTGGCTGTCGTCTATCGGGGCAGGCGTGGTCATCCCGCCGTGGAACTTCCCGCTGGCGATCCTGGTAGGTATGACGATCGGCCCGGTCGCCGCCGGGAACACCGTGGTGCTCAAACCGGCGTCCAATACGCCGCTCGTTGGCTGGGGATTCGTCAAGGTGCTCGAAGAGGCGGGTCTCCCGCCGGGCGTTGTCAACTTCCTCCCCGGGTCTGGCGGGACCATCGGTGACGGGTTGGTCGACCATCCCCGCACCAGGTTCATCAACTTCACAGGATCCAAAGAGGTCGGGTTGCGCATCGCTGAGCGCTCGGCGAAGGTTCATCCTGGCCAGTTGTGGCTCAAACGCTCCTACATGGAGATGGGTGGCAAGGACGCCCTGATCGTCGACGATACGTGTGACCTCGATGCCGCGGCCGCCGACGCGGTGCGGTCGGCCTTCGGGTTCCAGGGACAGAAGTGTTCGGCATGTTCACGGCTGATCGTGTTCGAATCGGTCCACGACGAACTGCTCGAGAAGGTCATCGAGATCGCATCGCAACTCAGCGTCGGGCCGGCTATCGAGAACCATCCGGTTGGACCGGTGATCTCCGGTGCACAGCATCGGGACATCCTTTCCGAGATCGCACTCGGTGTCGAATCCGCCGAATTGGTCATGGGAGGCCACGCTATCGAGCGCGACGGCGGGTACTACATCGAACCGACGATCTTTGACGGTGTTGCCCCCGATTCCCGTCTCGCACAACACGAGATCTTCGGCCCGGTGTTGTCCGTGATCACGGTCAAGGACTTCGATGAAGCGCTTGACGTCGCCAACGGGACAGAGTTCGGATTGACCGGCGGTTTGTACTCGTCCGATGAGCGTCGACTCGAGCGAGCGAAACGGGACTTCTACGTTGGGAACCTCTATCTCAATCGGAAGATCACGGGAGCACTCGTCGGCATCCAGCCGTTCGGCGGATACAACATGTCAGGGAGCAATGCAAAGGCCGGGGGGCCTGACTACCTCCGCCTGTTCATGGAGATGAAGAGCGTCACCCGCAGGATGTAGGGGGGGGTCGGAAGTCGGAAGTCCGAAGTCGGAACCCATGCTGATCCACTCAGGTTGCGCGCGGGCTGAGTGGT
>JBDLIR010000340.1:0-2974 GCA_039714815.1 Actinomycetota bacterium
TCGTTCCTCGACATCTCCCTCGCGAAGGCCGGGGGAGAGAAGCGGAGAGCGGAATGTTCTTTCCCTCCCTCACGGAGTGGGGGAGGTGGCCGAGCGCAGCGAGGTCGGAGGGGGAGACCACGATGATCCACTGAGCTTGCGCGCAGGCTGAGTGGTACGACTCGGTTTCCCCCTCTGTCTCGTTCCTCGACATCTCCCCCGTCCAAAGAGCCGGGGGAGAGAAGCGGAAGGCTGTTGGCTGTCAGCTGTCCGCTGTCCTACGGCCTGAACTCCTCGCCGAGTTCGCGTGTCATCAGCTGATGGATCGCCTCGGTGACATCGAGGCCGTCGTAGAGGACTTCACCGACCTTGTGGGCGATCGGCATCTCGGTGTCGTAGCGATGGGAGAGGGCGATTATCCCTGCCGTCGACTTGACACCTTCGGCGACCATCTGCATCTCGTCGATGATCTCTTCGAGTATCCGACCCTGACCGAGACCGTACCCGACCTGGAAGTTACGGCTCTGGCGGCTGGAACATGTTGCGATGAGATCGCCGATGCCTGCAAGCCCTGCGAACGTACGTGCCTGTCCACCCATCGCGATGCCAAGGCGGGCCATCTCTACTAGCGCACGCGTAACCAGCGTCGCAAGGGCGTTGTCGCCGAACCCCTGGCCTGCGGCCATTCCCGAAGCGATCGCCATCACGTTCTTGACAGCTCCAGCCGACTCGGATCCGATCACGTCGGCGTTCGTGTACACGCGAAGCCTCGGGCCTGAGACCTTGGACTGGACGGCCCGGGCGACATCCTGGTCCTTCATCGCGATGACCGTGCCGGCGGGCTGGCCCTCCATGATCTCTCTGGCGAGATTGGGACCAGTGAGCACGCCGATGACATCAGTCTCGTGACGAGGGAGGACATCGGCCGTCACTTCGGTCATGCGCATCAGCGTTCCTGCTTCGATGCCTTTCGTCAACGAGATGATGGGGGTGTCGTCAGCGATGTCGTCCGCGACTCTGGCGAGCACCTCTCTGTATCCGTGCGATGGAACCCCCATGATGATGACATCGGCCCCGTCGACAGCCTCGCTGAGGATGTCTGTTGCTGAGAGGTCCTCGGGAAGGTCGAATCCTTTGAGATATGCCTTGTTCCGGTGCTTCTTGTTGATCTCCTCGGCGACCTTGGCTCGCCTTGCCCAGATCGTTGTCGGAACGACGGGTGCAAGAAGCGAAGCCACCGTCGTACCCCACGACCCTGCTCCGATCACTGCGTACTTCATAGAATCAGCCTACAGCTCACGGCTAACAGCTGCCAGCAGTCCGAAGTCCGAAGTCCGCCCTCCGCCAGAACCTGTTCTCGATTCTTCGCGGAAAGCGGACGGGATGATGCGCTCTGGCTGATAGCTGACGGCTGTTGGCTGATGGCTTTCCTGAATTACATCCTTGCAATTCTCCTCGATGTCTAGCAAGGTATCACCTGTGCAGGGGCGAAATACGGTGACTGGGTCGACTCAGAGAACATATGTGCTCGATACCTGTGTGCTTCTCGCCGACCCGAGAGCCATGGTGCAGTTCGACGAGCACGAGGTCGTCCTCCCTCTCGTCGTGATCGAGGAACTCGACAGGCAGAAGAGCCGCATGGACGAGGTTGGAACGAACGCACGTAGGGCCATCAGATTGCTCGAGGAGATGGGAGCATCGGTCGATGGTGGGCTTGCGTCCGCACACTCGCTTCCAGGCGGCGGATCCCTGCGAATAGAGATAAACAGCATCAGCTCTGCCAGGCTTCCCGAGGTTCTGGATGCGACGACCGCCGATCACCGGATCCTGGCTACGTGTTTGAACCTTCGCGACAACGGCCACGACGCAGTGCTCGTGACGAGGGACGCTGCGTTGCGGATCAAAGGAGCCCAGCTGCAGGTGCCCGTTGAGGACTATCGCGGCGACGCTGTCATCGTTGATGAGAGCTACAGCGGTGTTGCGACGGTCGAGGTCGACACCGATGTGATCGATGAGATCTACGACTCCGGCAAGGTTGCCATCCCCGAACTCAAGGGCATCATCAACCAGTATCTGATCTTGAAGGGGCCAGGGTCTGCATCTGCGCTTGCTCGTGTTGCCGACGACCGCGTGGATCCCGTGGCGGTCCGGGTAGCTGGTTCACGTCATCTCTTCGGCATCGAGACGAAGAACACAAGGCAGGCGTTTGCGGCTGACCTCTTGCTTGATCCAGATGTATCTGCGGTGTCGATCATGGGGATGGCTGGAACAGGAAAGACGTTCCTCTCGCTCGCAGCTGCCCTCGAACAGGTCGTGGAGATGGGTCGTTACCGGAGGGTGTCGGTGTACCGGCCGCTCATCGCCGTCGGGCGCCAGGAGGTCGGGTTTCTCCCCGGTGATCTCACGGACAAGCTCGAGCCGTGGATGGCTGCCGTGCATGACAATCTGTACACGCTCTTTGGCGGAGAGGGCGGAAACCCACGCGACGCCGTCGAGGAGTTGTTCGACAGAGATGTTCTCGAGCTCGCCGCGATCACGTTTCTCCGTGGTCGTTCGATCACGGGTGAGATCGTCATCGTCGATGAGGCACAGAACCTGGAGCTCTCCACCCTGAAGGTGATCTTGACCAGGATGGGAGAGAATTCGAAGGTCGTGTTCTGCGGCGACCTGACCCAGGTCGACAATCCGTACATCTCGCCTTTCGGCGGTCTTGCGGCCCTCATCGAGAAGTTCAAAGGCAATCCGATGTTCGGTCACATCACGATGGAGCGCACGGTCCGCAGCCCCCTGGCCGAACTCGCCACCCAGCTGTTGTAGCTCGCTGAGCTCGCGGACCGCTCGGCTGGCGCCTCGCTTCCAGATACCAGATCGCTCGCGGGCTCGCTTCCAGATACCAGATCGCTCGCGGGCTCGCTTCCAGATACCAGATCGCTCGCGGGCTCGCTTCCAGATACCAGAGAAGAGACATTCTGGTGTCTGGTGTCTGGTGTCTGGT
>JBDLIR010000341.1:0-2968 GCA_039714815.1 Actinomycetota bacterium
CGGATGCGAACTGGTCCTGTTCAATGTCTCCACTGTCATTCCCGACGAGAAGGTGGACTTGTTCCGACCGGACGATCCCGAAACGACCACGGCTCGCGCTGCGCGTGCGAAGCTTGTGGTTGATCGGCTCGCGAACCAACCGGGCTTGGTGCTCGTCGATGTTGATCGTGTGACGGCGGAAATGGGCGCCGGCACAGCCGTGGTCGGGACCGCGTCCTACTCGGAAGAGACACTCCACGCTCTCGCCGAGGAGGCAATGGGCGTGATTCTCGATCTGGAGGGGATCAGCCAGCTATTCGCGTCGGATGCGATGCAGCTGATCGTGCCGCGGTATGACCGTCGCACGACAAAGGCGACACTGACCAAGTGGCACGTCACTGGCGGCGTCGACGTCGAGAAGGGTGACGTCCTTTTCGATCTGCGATTCAGCGATCTTCGCGCCAGCCTGAAGAACGATCGGCGAACCACGAACAAGGCCTTGAAGATGTCCGTCGTGGCGGGACGCAGTGGATACGTCGACAGGATCTCCGCCGAAGTCGGAGCGACTGTCACCGTTGGAACGAGGGTTGGTGTGGTGACCTCGACGCGAGAGGCTGTATGGGATGACCTTGACTCCGCAGCGCGGTTCCCTGTCGGCATCAGGTTGGAGGCCCGCGATGACCAGTGACGACGGAGCCAGACAGGTAGGCGTCAAGCGCAGGGCCCTGATGGCTGTCCGCAAGATCGGCGGAGAGCAGAAGACTATTGAACGCGCTGCGCGATCAATACGAAACGCAGCGAGATTCAGGGCGGGTCTACCCATCAGACGGCGGGATATGTATGCGATTCGAAAGGGATCGGGTCGACGATTCGGCATATACGGGATGGGCGGCTGCGACGTGACGGCGATCGTCGGTGCTGGTCCCGAACTTGCGAGCCACATGGACGGGCCGTTCTGTATTGGTTCGTTCGGCGCGGCCGACCGTACGCGATCGGACATCCTGCTCCAAACCCTCAACCCACCAGATTCGATGGCCACAGAGGACGTGTCGGAACGCCTTGGGCTCGATGGCAGATACTTCGCACCGACCCTCTTCGAACCGACATTCCGTGTTCCGTACCAGAGCGGGATCGGCGAGTTCCCCAAGAACGTCATTGTGCTGTCCACTTCAGCGGACTCGTCCCGCACGCTCTATCGCCACCGAGAGCTTGGATACCTCGTTGATCCCGGAGGTTGGTGGTTGGTAACAGACATGAGTGATGTGTTGGGCGACATGTCGACCGTGAAGTGGTTCGCTGCCAATTTCGAGAAGGCGAAGCGGATCGAGGTCGCTGAATCGATGGGCAACTTCGCCCGGATCATCTCAGAACTGCGTTCGAGGATGGGAGCATTCGTCGTCCTGCTCAATGTGCTCACCGTCGACCCGGGTAGTTCGTCTCTCGACTACAACCACGCGAACAGCCCGAACAGAGTGAGACGGCGCGAATTCGGGATCGCTACCAGCGAATTGGCCTCGAAGATGAGTGTTCCGTTGCTCGACGTCGATCGATTGACCAAGCAGATGGGCATCTCGGGCCAAGCTGATTTCGTGCATTACACACCGGAGCAGAAGGAACTGATTGCTAGCGAGTTCGCGGGTCTGCTCATCGATGCGGACGTGATCTGATCGGGGGATGCCCGTGTCGGATCATGACCAGTCGAAATCTTGGCTGACAGTCTCCGAGAGCCTCTTGATGTGCGGGGCGAAGTAAGCGCTCAGGTACTCGCGGAAGACCGGGTCGATTGTCGTTGACCTTGCCGCGTTGATCTGCGGTAGCGTGATCGACGGATCGATTCGAATCTCGAGAAAATCCTGGATCTGAGCCAAGGCGTGTGCAGGATCGGAGAACAGGGCTTCCGACTGCAGGATCAGGAACTGCCTTGGGTCGAAGAACTCGAACCAGCGCTCGAAGTGCTCGTCGTAACAGCTCTTCTCCATGTACGACCAGCGCATAGCTCGATCCTGCCAGCGATTGCGTTCCTCGTCCAAGTCGTCATAGCCATGGGCGGCGCCCGCCAGCTCGTCTTCGATGGCGGTGGTGAAATCGCGGTCCTCCGCCCCCTCCTGCTTCCGGAGTCGCCAGGATGAATGGGTTCGTTCGATCGGATTACGCAGGAGGGCGATGAGCTTCACGTCCGGCAACAGAGCGCTCATCAGGCGCGGTGTGTCGACGGATGCGAGATAGTTGGGTGTCGCCTCGAATGTCGAACGACCGCCCAACCCTCTCCGGAGAGGGAAGTTTGCTCGGTACCAGGCTTCCCCTCGTTCATGGTGGAGGTCGAAGTAGTGGACCTCCTTGCGGAAGCCCGCCCGGATCTCGGCATGATCCGCAAGTGACGCATGGAGTGACGTGGTCCCGCAGCGCTGGCCGCCGATCATGACGAAATCCGGCAATGCTCGAAGACTGCTCGTGGAGTCGCGAGCCTTCCAACGGGCGCTTCGGAGGATGCGTGCCCCCACTGAGTCACTGCTCGAACGTATGCCAGGTTCATGACGCGGCATGGATACGGCTCTTGGATCAATCGGATCCTGTGTCATGCCCGGAGTATGGCGCGTTCGCGGCTGGAGAGCGTGAGCAGGCCGGCAACCTATCGTGGCCCCAGTCGAGCGACTGCCCGTGGCTTAGACTCCGCGGACGAGAAAGCGCAGACAAAGGCATTCACCTCGAGCCCGAAGCTGCGAGAGTCGGATGGGCGCGGGCCCGGATCGTGAGGACGATGAATGGCGCACAAGGGTGATCCCATCCCGTTCTTCGTTGCCGGTATCGCCAGATCGGGGATGACGGTTTCTTCGCTCGATCCTCAACGCGCATTCCTACATCTCGATCGGCCCCGACACAAAGGTCGTGCATCCCTTGACCCGGGGATCGATGCTTCAAGTCTCAGCCGATGGTCCGATCGTGTCGGAGCGGAGATCGACGTCGTCGAGCATGACAGTGAAGACGTCTG
>JBDLIR010000342.1:0-2958 GCA_039714815.1 Actinomycetota bacterium
GCCATATCAGCGCCAAAGTCCTGAGGATCAGTGTCAGGGGAAGTCGAGGGACACGGTTGCGCCGTCGACTGGCTGGTTGTTGCCGTCTGCGGTGCCAACGAAGAGCGTGCCCGTCCCCGAGGGTCCATCCACGATGGAAGAGCGGAATGCTTGCCATGCGTCATTGTCCCCGTCAAGTGCCACTGATAGGTCGATGTCCGTGGAGTCTTCCGTTCCGAGCTGAACCCGTATCGAGTGAAGCCCCGGTGCGGCATAACCCTCGACGGTCAATGGGTAGAGGCTCGGTCCAGGGACGGGTGAGACGACGACGGCAGGCGTAGATGCGGTCACGCCGACAGGTTCAGCGAGTTCTCGGGAAGTCGCGACGTCGATCACCAATGCCGCTGGCGACTTCGTTGCAAATGCCCTGGCGAGTATCGGCGTGCCCTCCGTGCCGCGTATGTCGATCATGAGCGACCCGTCATCTGCCCTGATGACGGTTGCCCCGTGGACGATGGCACCCTCGAGGAGGGTGTCTGCAACAGCCGTCGCAGCGATCTCAGGAGGGACGGCGACACGCACGACGCCAACGAAGTCGAGCACCGTGATGCCGGTTGGGCCGATGTTGGTTGCAGGGGCTCCACTGTCGTTCGTGAACTCGATCGTAAGGCGTTCGCACGTTAGCGCCTGATCGAGTCGGATCCGTTCGATCTGGGCGGCGTCCCCAACATCATCGCCGACCGCTGCCGCGAGGCCACTCTCGACGAAGGGCAGATCTCCTGCGAGACAGAAGTCCTCGGGTCCCGGGTTCGTGGTCGTTGTAGACACGAGAGACGTCGTCGTGTCCTGAAGGGCGTTGGCCGTGGGATCCGCGTCAGAGGGCGTCGATGACAGCGGGCTGCACGCTGCGAGGGCGAGAGCGACGACGATGCCTCCTGTCCATCTGACCATGGGCAGCACGATACCGGGGAAACGGCAGAACAAACGACTTGACAAACGGTCGGGAAATCCCGACAATAGCGAGATGTCAGACACAGCAGACGGCCGACAGCCGACAGCCGACGGTCCCGAGATGTCGGGCGAGGTACTCGATAGATACCGAACCTTTCTGATCGTCTGGTTCGGCCAGCTCATCTCCCTCGTTGGCAGTTCGCTGACATGGTTCGGCCTGAGCGTGTGGATATTCCTCGAAACCGGGTCGGTTACCGATCTATCTCTGATGCTGTTGGCTTCGAACCTCCCTCGGGTTCTGTTGTCGCCCGTTGCTGGAGCTCTGGTGGACAGGTGGGACCGACGTTGGGTGATGATCCTGTCAGATGGTGCTTCTGGCATGGGCACGATCGTGATAGCTCTTGCGTTCTTCACCGATTCGATGTCCCTGGGCGTTCTTGTCGTCGTTGCTGCGCTCTCTTCCGCGTTCCAGGCCTTCCAGTGGCCCGCGTATCAGGCAGCGACAACCCTTCTCGTCCCGAAAGAGCGGTACTCCAGGGCTTCGGGAATGGTGTCGATGGCCGAAGCGTTGGGCCAACTGGTCGCCCCATTCCTCGGAGGTGTACTCATCGGTATCGGTGGTGTTTTGACCCTCATCATCGTCGACGCTGTGACGTTTTCCTTCGCGATCGTGACGCTCATCATCGTTCGATTTCCGAAGCCACCAAGGTCGAAGGTCGGTGAGGAGTCCGAGGGATCCCTGTGGAAAGAGTCGCTCTTCGGATTCCGGTACCTGTGGCACAGACACGGGTTGTTCGCCCTGCTGCTGTTCTTTGCGGGCGTCAACCTCTCCTTCGGATTCATCTCTCCGATCTTCGTCGCCTACATGCTGTCTTTCACATCGCCTGGCACCATGGGCACGCTGTTGTCACTTGGTGCGACCGGCATGCTCGTGGGGTCGATCGTCGCCAGTGCATGGAAAGGCACATCCCGGCGCGTTCTCGGCATCATCAGTACCACGGTGGTTCTTGGGGCCATGCTGATAGGCATTGGTTCTGCGACGTGGGCTGTGTCGGTCGTCGTGGCTCTTTGGCTTGGAATGTTCGTCGTACCCCTGGCTCAGGCGATGAGTCAGTCGATATGGTTGTCGAAGGTCGAACCGGACGTACAGGGGAAGGTCTTCTCCGTACGGATGATGATCGGCCAGGCCACGCAGCCGATCGCTCTGGCGATCGCAGGCCCTCTGGCCGACCGGGTCTTTGTTCCTCTGATGACGGGCGACTCAGATCTCGGAACACTGCTTCAAGGTTGGCTTGGCCGGGGTGAGGGGGCAGGGTACGGCCTGTTCTTCGTCGCGATCGGTGTCTACACGATCATCATGGCGATGCTTTCCTGGCTGTATGGCCCGTTGCGCCATCTCGAGCGTGACATCCCCGATGCGGACATGTCCGGGGAGGTCGGCCAGGTCGGTGCTGCCTCGATGCGCGATGGAGATCCTCTCGCCGATCCGGCGGTCGGATGATCGACCGTTTCGGATGGCTCCCGGCAGTGATACTGTCTCCCGATGCACACAACGGTGATCGATAGAGAACGTGCGATCGCACACCTCGAAGGCCGGATACCCGCCGATAGGCTGCTCGAGGAGGCATCACGACTCCGCGACGAGGGACATGGCCGGACCGTCACATACTCGCGGAAGGTGTTCGTTCCGATAACCACCCTGTGTCGCGACACCTGCACGTACTGCACCTTCGTCAAACCTCCTGGCGCTGGTGGCCAGTTCCTCACACCGGACGATGTGTTGGCGATAGCCAGAGCAGGCGATTCCCATGACTGTACGGAGGCGTTGTTGACCCTCGGAGACAAGCCTGAGGCGAAGTGGCCACAAGCCAGGGATTTCCTCGCCGGGCGCGGCTGTGAGACGACGATCGACTACGTGGTGGAGATGGCTGAACTCATCAGGTCGGAAACTCGCTTGTTCCCTCATGCGAACCCCGGCATCATGACAGCATCGGACATCGCCGATTTGCGGCCCACGAACGTGTCGAT
>JBDLIR010000343.1:0-2953 GCA_039714815.1 Actinomycetota bacterium
CGAAGCTAGCAATTGCAATAGCATTCCTTCTTGTTGTGGCGGCGTGCTCGTCGCCAGACACAACAGAAACTACAACTACAGAGGGCGGAACCACCGACACCGGTGCCTCTACGGAAACTACCGCCGCCCCGGGCACCACCGAGGCCCCAGTTCCCGGCGGCACCGTGGTCGTGGGGAGAACCGGTGACATCGACCAGCTCGATCCCCACCTGGCAACTGCGTTCCAGTCGATCGACGCTCTGCGATTCGTGCACGACTCGCTGACCGAAATCGACCCTGACCTCAATGTTCAGCCGGGGTTGGCCAGCAGCTGGGAGTACGACGAGGACGGCACCGAGCTGACATTCCACCTGAGGGAAGGCGTGACCTTCCATGATGGTGACGCGTTCACCTCGGCCGACGTCAAGGCCTCGCTGGAGCGGATCCTCGATGAGGAGACCGGTGCTGCAGGCCGCAACTTCATCCTCGCCATCGAGGCGATCTCCACTCCGGACGACTACACCGTCGTGCTGGCGCTCTCGACGCCGGATGCGACGCTTCCGTCTGCCTTCACTCGTACCAACCTGTCGATCCTGTCTGACGCAGCGATCGCGGCAGGTACGGTCGGGACCCAGCCCAACGGGACCGGGCCGTTCATGTGGAACGTGTGGAACCAAGGGCAGTCGGTGGAGCTCGACTCCAACCCCGACTACTGGGGTGGCGCACCTGCAATTGACGGCGTCTCCATCCGCGTCCTTCCCGAGGAGCAGTCGATGCTGGCCGCTCTCCAGGCAGGCGAAGTGCACCTCGGAGTGATGTCGAACCCGCTGGTGATCGAGCAGGCAACCGATCCGCTCGTCGTGACCAGCTCTCCCGCCTTGGGGTACATGCCGATGTTCCTGAACAGCACACGTGGAGCGCTTCAGACGAAGGAAGTCCGTCAGGGCATCGCCTGTGCCATCGATCGCCAGGAACTGATCGAAACCGCTCTGTTCGGAAACGGCGTGCTGACCGGTCCGTATGTGACGGGGTTGGCCGCAGGCGATCCGTATGACGGGCTGCCCTGTGACGGTCCAGACAAGGCTCTGGCTCAACAGCTCATCAACGATGCGGGCTATGCAGACGGGTTCTCGTTCGAGTTGATCATCATCACCGGCGAGAGCGACGTGAATGTCAACATCGCACAGAACATCCAGGCCCAGCTTGCTGAGGTCGGAGTGGATCTGGTGCTGAGCCCGCTCGAGACCGGTGTCTATGTCGATCGTTGGCTCGCTGCCGACTTCGACTCGGCGCTGTCCGAGAACGGGGCCGGTCCCGACCCGCACCACACGTACGTTCGGTACTTCCCGTCCGACGGCAGGTTCCAGAACGTGGCCGGGTACAACTCGCCTGAGATGGACGATCTGCTGCACGCCGGCCAGATCACTCCTGACCCCGCAGAGCGTGCAGAGATCTACGCCCAGGTCTCCAGGACCCTCCTGGAAGAGTCGCCGTGGGTCTGGCTGTTCCGTGGATTCCGGTTCCAGGTGGTGTCCGGGGACCTGAACGGGTTCGTGCCACACCCCAATGGCTCCCTGAAGTCGTTGCAGGATGCGACACTCTCATCGAACTGACCGAATGAACGTCCAGGATTCGTGATAGGAATGGATCCAGAATTGGACCGAGTCTCCCGGGTTCTGGAGACGGCCGTCGAGGCCAACCAGATCCCGGGGGCGGTCGCCCTGGTCCGTCATAGGGGTGAGACCGTATTCCATGAGGCGATCGGCCACACCGCGAGTCTGCCGGACTCGCGACCGATGCAGCTTGACACGCTCTTTGACCTGGCGTCCCTCACGAAGCCGTTGGTGGGAGCGACGGTTGCCCTGTCGATGGTCGACCAAGGGATTCTGTCCCTGGACGAGGAGGTAACCAAGTTCGTCCCCGAGCTGAAAAGTCTGCGAGGGGAGGGGGTAACGCTTCGTAGCCTCCTAAGCCACACTTCGGGGTTGGCCGGGTGGCGTCCGCTCTACGCTTGGGCTCAGGACCCGAAGGGGGTCCTGAGCGCAATCGATCGGATGGGGCTCGTCACGCGGCCCGGCACCAGGAGTGAGTACTCCGACATCGGTTTCGTGACCCTGGGCCTGGCACTACAACGGGCGGGCGACCAGCCCCTCGACGAACTCGCAGCCGAGTTGATCTTCGAGGAGTTGGGCCTCGAGCACACCGGATTCCGGCCGTCGGCTCCCAGCGATGCTT
The DNA here is from genome assembly GCA_039714815.1 of Actinomycetota bacterium. Classification (GTDB taxonomy): domain Bacteria; phylum Actinomycetota; class Acidimicrobiia; order Spongiisociales; family UBA5794; genus JAMBLL01. The sequence continues at coordinate 2,215 of JBDLIR010000343.1, forward strand.
TCGCCGTCACCGAACTCGGCAATGCCTTCGAACGACGAATGGCAGAGTGGGCGGGACTGGAATTCGACGGCTGGCGCACCGACTTCCACCCCGGCGAGGTGAACGACGGCAACGCCCACTACGCCATGGCCGGCGTAAGCGCCCATGCTGGTCTCTTCTCCAATGCAGCGGACGTGGGGGTGCTTGGGGAGATGTGGCTTGGCCGGGCCAAGCCTGCAGTACTGTCCCGTGCAGTGATGGAGTTGGCGACTACAGATCAGACACCACACGGGTCGGGGCGAGGTTTGGGATGGCAACTCATGAGGCGTCGTGGCTCTACCCTGGAAGAGCTGGGCCGGACCCAAGCCGGGTTCTTCCCTCCAGCCGAGACGCCCTGGTCGCCGCAAGCGTCGGGTGAGTTGTTCTCACCAGCTGCTTTCGGCCACACCGGATTCACCGGAACATCGATCTGGATCGACCCCACAAGGGAGCTTGTAGCGGTGCTTCTCACCAACGCCACACATCCATCCGTCGACATCGATAAACCCACGAACGTTCTGCGAGCCAAATTCCACAACGCCGTCGTGGCTTCCCTTGATTCGGCGACGTCTCGACGAGAGACTTCATGAACCGCTACCTGCTGCGAAGGTCGGCCGAGGCGGTGTTCACATTGCTGGGTGCGGCCATCCTCGTCTTCTTCCTGCTGCGGGTCCTGCCTGGAGACGAAATCACTGCTCGTTTCGGCATGGAGGCCGGCGCT
>JBDLIR010000344.1:0-2946 GCA_039714815.1 Actinomycetota bacterium
GTGTAGCCAACTTCATCGCGGATCCTCAGCAGTGTGGCCGCGGCGAGGTTCGCGCCAGCCGATTCTCCACCAATCGTGAGACGGTTCGATCCGAAGCTCTCCTCGCCGTTGCTGATGAGCCACCTTGCTGCCGCCACGCAATCGTCGACGCCAGCCGGATAGGGGTCTTCAGGTGCGAGTCGGTACTCGACGGACACGACCGTTACACCAGCGTCTCGCGCCATCGCCTCGTTCCCAACGTCGCTAAGGTCGGCGGCACCGAGAACCCAACCACCGCCATGGATGTGGAGGTACACGCCCTTCGGCTCATCAGCATCGATGATGCGCAACTCGAGGTCGCCGCCGGGACCGTCGATAGTGATCGTGCGAGCGCGGTCCGAGTAGATGACGGGACCCAGCCAACTCTTCCCCTCTCGACGGGCCTTACGGATCTGTTCAGGTTCGAACTGAGACGTATCCGGCATAGCGAGGAGCATCTGCTGGAGGCCGGCGTTGAACTGGCGCGTCTCATCGGAGACCGCTTCGTCTGTGAAAAGGTGCGGGTCGATGTGCATCTAGCGAGCGTAGCCCGGATAACACGCGCTCCGGTTATCGTGACCATCAGGATTCTGGCGTCGATATGGCCAACATATCGGCGATATCGACGCCAAAGCCCTGAATACTTGGCGGAGGGAGAGGGATTTGAACCCCAGAAGGATCGCGCGCCGCTGGGATCAGGTCGTGCGTCTCAGGACGGTTCCTTCGCAGCCCGCGCACCGCGAGGTGGTCCTATTCGCGACCAATGCACACCAGGGATATCTCGAATTCTCGAAAACTTGGCGGAGGGAGAGGGATTTGAACCCTCGATACGTTTCCGTATACACGCTTTCCAGGCGTGCGCACTCGGCCAGACTATGCGACCCCTCCGTGGGTCCGAAAGTGTACAAGTGAAAGGCCCTGTAGTGACCTGGGACACAGTGATGGAGGAAGCCCTATCGGAGGCCGCGAAGGCACCGATACACGGCGACATTCCGATCGGCGCTGTACTCGTTGACGCCGCCGGAACGATCGTCGCTGCTGACCACAATCGCCGTGAGGAACGCGGCGACGCAACCGCTCACGCCGAGATGCTGGTGATCTCTGACCGCTCTCGCGAACTCGGTTCATGGCACCTCGAGGGCCACACGCTCGTGGTCACCGTGGAGCCGTGCGCGATGTGTGCGATGGCTGCCGTGTGGTCGAGGCTTGACCGGATCGTCTACGGTGCCCCCGATTTCAAGGCAGGTGCGTGCTGGTCCCAGTTCAACATCCCTCAAGACGAGCGACTGAACCACCACATCGACCTTGTTGCAGACGTCCGCGCGGAAGCCGCCACAACCCTCCTCAACGACTTCTTCGGCCAGCGCCGCTGAGGCCTACTTCAGTAGTGTCGTGCCTGTGGAGCGCAGGGTCTCACAGGCATCGGTGACACCTGCCGCCATCGCGATCTCAGCCTTCTTGAGATACGACCTCGGGTCGTACACCTTCTTGTTGCCAACCTCACCGTCGATCTTGAGGACGCCACCGTAGTTCTCAAACATGTGGGCAGCGACCGGGCGAGTGAACGTGTACTGGTTGTCGGTGTCGATGTTCATCTTGATGACGCCGTAATCCAGGGCCGCGTGAATATCGCCCAATTCGGAACCTGAACCGCCATGGAAGACGTAGTCGAACCCGGCATCGTCGCCATACACCTCTTTGATGGCTGCCTGGCCTTCGCCGAGGACCTCCGGGCGAAGCTTCACATTCCCGGGCTTGTACACACCGTGCACGTTGCCGAAGGTGGCGGCAAGCATGTAGCGCCCCTTCTCGCCGAGGCCGAGACGTCGCGCGGTTTCGAGCAGGTCCTCGTTGGTCGTGTAGAGCTTCTCTCGGGGAGTTCCCTCAGCGGAGACTCCGTCCTCTTCCCCACCGACGACCCCGACTTCGACTTCAAGGATGATGTCGAGCTGGCGCATCTCCTCCAGCAGTTCTTCGCTGATGGCGAGGTTGGAATCGAGGTCGATCGCTGAGCCATCGAACATGTGGCTCTGGAACAGGGGCATCAACCCGTGTTCCTTGCGCTCACGGCTCACCTCGAGCAGGGGACGGATGAACGTGTCGACCTTGTCCGCCTGGCAATGGTCGGTGTGGAGGGCGATCAGCACCGGGTACTCGTCTGCGAGCAGGTGGGCCATCTCTGCGATCGCCTGTGAGCCGAGGGCCATCGAGTTGACGTGGGTTCCGGAAGCGAACGATCCGCCCCCGTGACTGATCTGGATGATCCCGTCAGATTCAGCGTCTGCGAATCCACGCAGTGCTGCATTGAGCGTCTCAGACGACGAGATGTTGATGGCTGGATAGGCATACTTGCCGTCTCTGGCTGCATCGAGCATGGCGTTGTACTGGTCGGGTGTGGCGATTGGCATGGATCCCTCCAACGTGTGGCCGGCTGCTTTGAAATTTACCGTTGTCGGTGTTGTTGTCCATTGTCGCACACCAGGTGGGACTTCTGCTGCGGTTGCTAGCTCGGTACACTTCGTCAATCTGGAGGGGTGACAGAGCGGACGAATGTGACGGTCTCGAAAACCGTTGGGCCTTTTGGGGTCCCGAGGGTTCAAATCCCTCCCCCTCCGCCAAGTTTTCGTGTATTCGGGATATACCAGTGACGAGCCATCTGCACGCTTGTGGCTCTGCGATGCTCGGGTTGCGACGGAGCAGTCCTGAGACGCGCGAGGTGATCCAGCGGCGCGCGGTCCTTCTTGGGTTCAAATCCCTCCCCCTCCGCCAAGTTTCGTGGGCTAGACATGGCCCTGTTGCCGGTTGATCCGGCATGTCAAGTTGTTGAGTGGTTGGGTGTGGCCGCGGTGGTGCTGTGCTTCGGTGCGAGTCTGTGCTGGCTCGGTCCTTCTTGGGTTCAAATCCCTCCCCCCCCGCCAATTTTTCGTG
>JBDLIR010000345.1:0-2939 GCA_039714815.1 Actinomycetota bacterium
CCTCATAACTGAAGAAGAACTCGATACCGTTCTCGGTTAGGGATCGCCAGTCCCTGGCCAGAAGAGGAGCGCCGTCGCCCGCGGCGCTCTTCGTCATGAAAGAAGTACTTCCTACTCCATCAACAGATCGCTGTACTCGGCGCGGACGACCTTCTTGTCGAATTTTCCCGTGCCGGTCTTTGGAATGGAGTCGATGAAGACGACCTCGTCCGGCATCCACCAGTTTGCGATGCGGCCATCCAGGAAGTCCTTGATGGCCTGGCTCGTGAGGTCAGCTTGTTCCTTTGCGACGATGAACGCGACGGGGCGCTCCTGCCATTTCCGATGTTCGAGACCGACGACGGTCGCTTCGATGATGTCGGGGTGTCCCATGATGGCGTTCTCCACGTCCAGCGACGAGATCCATTCGCCACCCGACTTGATGACGTCTTTTGCACGGTCCGTGATCCTGACGTACCCGTCAGGAGTGATCTTGCACACGTCGCCCGTACGTAGCCAGCCATCGACGAACGAATGCTTCGAACGCGGGTCGTTGTAGTACTCGGCCGCGATCCATGGCCCTCTGATGAGGAGTTCGCCGAAGGCCTCTCCGTCATGCGGGAGCGCCTCGAAGTTCTCGTCGACGATCTTGACCTGGAGACCGGGTATCGGGCGCCCTGCCGTCTCGAGTACGTCGAGTTGGTCCTCCCACGGCCAATCATCCATCCATGGCTTCAAGGTCGCAACGGCGGCCACAGGGTTCGTCTCGGTCATGCCCCACCCCTGGACGACACGCACGCCGGCGTGGCGTTGGAACCAGTCGATCATCGAGCGAGGAACGGCAGACCCTCCGCACAGAAGGTGGGTGACGTGCGAGATATCGATGGTCGGATTCGCCTCGAGGTGTTGCTGTATTGCGAGCCAGACAGTCGGGACGCCTGCGGAGAATGTGACCTCCTCATCGACGAACAGTTTCGTCAAGCCGGGGCCTGAAAGATCAGGGCCGGGATAGGTGAGCTTGGCTCCAGTGGTCACGGCCATGAACGGGTACCCCCACGCCGCGGCGTGAAACATCGGCACGACCGGCAGGATGTTGTCGTGGCTGCCGAGTGGGTTCGCCGCGAGGTTCGAGATCGTATGGAGGTAGGTCGAGCGCTGCGTGTACGCCACGCCCTTCGGGTTCCCCGTCGTGCCCGACGTGTAGCAGTACATCATGGGACTCCGCTCATCGACAAGTGGCCACTCGGTGACCGGTTCTACGTCTTGAATGAGGTCCTCATAGGCGATCGCACCAGGAATCCCGGAACCTTCCGCGGTCGGCCCCATGATGACGACGTGTTCGACGGTGGCGAATCTGGGGATCATCGGTGCGAGCAGTGGAGCGAGGTCGGGGTCGACGAAGATCACCCTGTCCTCACCGTGGTTGACCACGTACTCGAGCTGGTCGGGGAACAGTCTGATGTTGAGCGTGTGGCACACCCGGCCCGAGTTGGCTATTGCCCAGTACAGCTCGTGATGGCGATGATTGTTCCACGCAAACGTGCCGATCGCGTCCCCGACTTCGGTTCCGAGCTTCTCAGCGAGGGCTGTGGCGAGCTTTCGGATACGCACATCGGTCTCTGCGTAGGTCGTCCGATGGATCGACCGGTCGGCTTCGACCGAGACGATCTCCTGGTCACCGTACTGCCAAACAGCGTTGTCATAAAGCGTGCTCAGTAGCAGAGGGAAGTCGTCTTGCATGTGCATGGTGGTGTTCCTTTCGGCAAACAGCCACACTATATGGGAAGGATGAGATTCGCTACCACATGACGTCACTCGGTCGCGTACCCTCAAACTATGTTCGGGGCACGATTCGACGACATCATCAACGGGCAGTCCTTCATACTCGTCGACGGCATCACAACGTTGCGTGCCAAATCGCTTCATGAGGTTCCAGAGGTGATCGCCGCAGCACAGCTTGCGGCTATCGAAGGAAACTGGGTGGCAGGCTATCTCACCTACGAGGCGGCGGCAGCGTTCGATCCAGCGTTGATCGTGAAGGAGTCAGACAGCGATGTTCTCGCATGGTTCGGTGTGTTCGGCGGCAGGCGGGAGGTGCCGGCCGCGGTGCATCACCCGGAGGAGGCGGATGCGTATGTCGTGTCTCAGTGGCGGCCGGGCCTCGACAGGGACCAGTACAACGACGCGTTCGACAAGGTCCAGGCTCACATCCTCGATGGTGACACCTACCAGGTGAACTTCACCTTCCCGCTCCATGCCGCGTTCACGGGGGATCCAGACGTCTTCTACAACGACCTCGTCTGCGCGCAGCGCCCCCGATACGCTGCACATCTGTGGCATGGCGACACTCATGTACTCTCCGTATCGCCCGAGAAGTTCTTCACCGTGTCGGGGAGAACGATCGAAACCCAGCCGATGAAGGGGACAGCGCCGAGGGGGAGGACGGTGGAAGAGGATCTCGCCAATCGAGATGCCCTCATCGCATCGGAGAAGGACATCGCAGAGAACCTGATGATCGTCGACCTCATCAGGAACGACATCGGAAAGATCGCAGAGACCGGGACCGTCACCACGACGGACCTGTTCGACGTCGAGCGATACCGTACGGTCTGGCAGATGACCTCGACCGTGGAAGCGACGCTGGCCGAAAGCACCACCCTGTCGGACGTGTTCGCCGCGCTGTTTCCGTGTGGATCTGTGACGGGGGCTCCGAAGGGACGATCGATGCAGATCATCGCGGACCTCGAGCAGCACCCGAGGGGAACGTACTGCGGAACGGTCGGTTTCATACCCCCCGGCGACGGTCTGGACGGTGTGTCGTTCAACGTTGCCATTCGGACCGTGGAGATCGATGATGCGGAGGGTGTTGCGCGCTACGGCGTTGGAGGCGGCGTCACGTGGGATTCAACGGTAGACCACGAGTTCCATGAGGCGGTCACGAAGTTCGAAGTCTTGCGGTT
>JBDLIR010000346.1:0-2933 GCA_039714815.1 Actinomycetota bacterium
TCTGGTGGTAGCGTATCGACGTGACATCATCAGCTAGCCACCCATCCGTTTCTGTTGTCATCCCCGTCCGTGACGAAGTGCACAGCATCGGCGCAGCTCTCGATTCGTGCCTCGACCAGACATACCCCGGAGACCTGGAGATCATCGTTGCAGATGCCATCAGCACAGACGGGACGCGAGAGCTTGTCGCCAGGTACTCAGCGACACACCCGGTGCGACTCGTGGACAACCAGAACCGGTCTACGCCCGCGGGACTCAACACCGCGATAGACGAAGCGGTTGGCGACGTGATCGTGCGCTGTGATGCTCACTCTGTGCTCCCTCCCGGGTATGTGGAGGCAGCCATCGGTGTCATGCAGGAAACCAACGCAGCCAACGTCGGCGGAGTCCAGAGGGCGGTGGGCCGGACCCCGATGCAAAGGGGCATCGCTGCTGCGATGACCAACCCTCTCGGGGTTGGGGATGCCAGGTTCCACAGGGGTGGGCCGTCAGGAGAGGTCGACACCGTGTACCTCGGCGTCTTCGATCGCGAGGCCCTCGCTGTTGTCGGTGGTTTTGATGAAACGCTGGAGCGGAATCAGGATTACGAGTTGAACGTGCGGCTGCGCGACGCCGGGTACACAGTCTGGTTCGATCCATCGCTCGAGGTGAGATACACACCGCGATCCACTCTCGCCGGACTCTGGCAGCAGTACAACCAGTACGGCAGGTGGAAACGCCAGGTTCTCGGCATGCATCCATCCTCGATCAAGGCACGGCAGGCCGCCCCTCCCCTACTCGTAGCCGGACTCGGGGGGTCGACCCTGCTTCTGGCGACGCCGCTGCGTCAGGTCGGGGCAACAGTCATCGGGTTGTACGGAGCAGCTCTCGGCATCGCCGGAATCTACGAGGCTCTCCGTACGAAAGACACGGCAGCGCTGCTGTCGGCTCCTTCCATCGGGATCATGCACATCTCCTGGGGTCTTGGATTCATCACCGGACCACGAACCAAGTAACAGGCGGGATTCTTTGGGGCTTCGGCGACAACTTCCTGGCTCGTCGAATCATCAGAGGCGGACACTGTGAAACAGACAGCGGCTGACGCGGGCACGTCCCAACCACAGGTATCATCACGACCGGTCAGGGATTTCACTAGGACCCTGAGGTTGGACGCGGAACGTGCGTCCTGGTGCACGTAGGTTGGCCTCTTGATCGGGTGAACGTCACCTGTCAATGTCATCGTCAGTCGCATGCACCGAACCATCTGTCACCGAACGTACACACCGGAGAAGGAACATGACCAACTCGACCGGATCCACTGTGGATGAGTTCCAGTGAGTTGGGAAGCGTGGTACACGCTTGCGATCGTCGTCTCTACGATGGTCGTGCTTGCACGGAACTGGCTCTCCCCGGCGGGAGCGATGGTCGCGGCGATGGTTGCGGTTCTCGTCCCTGGCATCATCACACCAACGCAGGCGTTCGCCGGATTCTCGAATCCGGCACCGATTACGATCGCTTCGCTCTACGTCGTTGCGCGAGCTGTTGAGAAGACCGGGGTCCTGGCTCCGGTTGTCGGGTGGATGCTGAGAGACCGTGATGGCGATCGGGCCGCGCTTGGCCGTGTTGCCCTCCCCACAGCCGCGATCTCCGGATTCCTGAACAACACGCCGATCGTGGCAATGCTCATTCCTCAACTCGAAGCACGGAGTCGAGCACGCGATCGATCCGTGTCCCGTTACCTGATGCCACTGTCCTTTGCTGCGATTCTCGGCGGTGCAGCAACCCTGATGGGAACAGCAACGAACATCATCGCATCAGGTCTCCTCGAAGCTTCGGGCGAAGAGCCACTCGGGTTCTTCGAGATCACCTGGGTGGGATTACCGATCGCCATTGCTGGTGTCATCACGCTGGTCATCCTCTCACCGATCGTGTTACCAGACCGCCGGTCAGCCCGTGGATCGGCTGAGGACGAGGTTCGTGAATTCGTCGTAGACATGACCGTTGAACCGAACGGGCCGATCGACGGCGTCTCCGTCGAAGACGCAGGCCTGCGCAACCTCAGCAGTGTCTTCCTTGTATCACTTGAACGCGAACAAGAAACGATCGCTCCGATCGCACCGTCAACTCGTCTCCACGGTGAGGATCGGCTCCGGTTCATCGGTCGAGCCGACGACGTCGTCGATCTGCATGCGATCACCGGACTTGCGTCGCCCGAGCAGAGTCAGGTCACCAGGCTCGACACCGGACAGGCACAGTTCTTCGAGGCTGTCATCGGCGGCGACTCACCTCTGATCGGACGGAGCGTGCGCACGGCGGGATTCCGCAGCCGCTATCAAGCAGCCATCGTGGCAGTCCATCGCGCCGGCGGACGCGTCGACGACAAGATCGGCGACATTGAACTCCGAATCGGTGACACGCTGCTTCTGATCTCTGACCCTGGTTTCAAGGCCCGTTGGGGCGACCGGAGAGCGTTCCTGCTGATCTCACCGCTCCGGCCTGCGCCACCGGTGTCGGGACCGAAAGCGCCCCTGATCGCCGCTGTCGGCGCTGGTATCGTGATCCTTGCCATCTCGGGAGCGATGCCCCTCGTCACGGCTTCACTGCTCGGAGCACTGATCCTCGTCGTTGGCCGGGCGGTCACTCCCGGCGAGGCTCGCCGGTCGATCAATCTCGACGTCGTCGTCACGATCGCTGCAGCGTTCGGCATCGCTAACGCAATCGAAGCCTCTGGTCTGGGCGCCCAACTCGCCGAATGGCTCATCGACATCGCTGCGCCCTTCGGCCAGGTCTCGATCCTCGCCGCGATCGTGGCCGTGACGATGGTTCTCAAGGAAGTCATCACGAACAAGGGTTCGGTTCTCCTCCTCACACCGGTTGCGTTCTCAGTGGCGGCTGCGACAGGCGGGAATCCGAGAGGGTATGCCATCGCGATCGCGGTTGCGTCCGCTCTCTCA
>JBDLIR010000347.1:0-2932 GCA_039714815.1 Actinomycetota bacterium
CCCTCACCATTGTCTGGGGCACCGCCGCGGTCTCGGTCGCCGTCATCGGGTTGAAACGTCGAGAGGTGTGAGCAGCATCCGATTCGCGCAACATATTGCGCTTCTGGACCGCAAAGCCGGGTTCCGGTGTGAGTACAATGCGCGAACGGCACATGGGTAGAAGGGGACACGGGTGGATTTCAGCATCAACGATGAACAACTCGCTTACAAGAACGCGATCGTTGAATTCGCGACAAGCGAACTCAATGCGCGATTCAGCGAGCGGGACGCACACGAGGAGTTCTCGCGAGATGCGTGGCAGGCATGCGCACGCCTGGGAATCCAGGGCCTTCCGTTCGACGACCGGTACGGTGGCCAGGGGGCGGATGCGCTGACAACCATGCTCGCAATGGAGGGTCTTGGATATGGCACCCACGACAATGGATTGATCTTCTCGATCAACGCGCACATCTGGTCGGGTGCGATGCCGATTCACCGATTCGGGACCGACGAGCAGAAACAGAAATATCTGCCTGGCATGTGCGACGGCTCGCTCATCGCGGTGCAGGGGATGACCGAGCCAGATTCGGGTTCAGATGCGTACAGCCTGGCGACGACGGTCACAGACGAGGGCGACCACTACGTCTTGAACGGGTCCAAGACGTTCATCACCAACGCACCTGTGGCAGATGTGTTCATCGTCTTCGCGACGATCGACAGGTCGAAGGGATGGGCAGGTCTGTGTGCCTTGATCGTCGACCGGGACACACCCGGCCTGACCATCGGACCGAACTTCCACAAGATGGGCCTCAAGACATCCCCGATGTCGGAACTGATCATGGACGACTGCAGCGTACCGAAGGAGAACCTCCTCGGGAAGCACGGCTCCGGCATGATGATCTTCAACCACTCCATCGAGTGGGAACGTGCGTGCATACTCGCCTCGACGGTCGGGACGATGGAACGCCAGCTCGACGACTGCATCACCTACGCTCGCACGAGGCAGCAATTCGGGAAACCGATAGGAAAGAACCAGGCGGTCTCGCACAAGATCGTCGACATGAAACTCCGGCTCGAAACGTCCAGATTGCTGCTGTACCAGCTCGGATGGAAGGCCGGCCGGGGCGACAAGATGGCGATGGAGGCATCGATGGTGAAGCTGCATCTGTCTGAGAGCTATCTCCTCAACAGCCTCGACGCCGTCCAGATCCACGGGGCGTCGGGGTACATGGCAGAGACGCTCATCGAGCACAACGTACGAGACGCCATGGCGAGCCGAATCTATTCTGGGACGAACGAGATCCAGAAGAACATCATCGCCCAATATCTGAAGCTCTGAACGATGCGCCACCTGCTCCATCACTATCTCGAGGACGCGGCCCGGATCCGCCCTGACTCCATAGCGCTCGTCAGCGGAGACACTCAACTGACGTTCGCTGAACTCGACGAACGTTCAGACAGCGTCGCAAGCAGACTCATGGAACTCGACGTATCACGCGGCGACCGGGTCGGGATCTATCTCCCGAAATCGGCTGAGGCGATCATCGGCATCTACGCAGCGCTGAAGGCAGGAGCGGCGTATGTGCCCATCGACCCTTCAGCCCCGATCAGCCGCGTCTCCTACATCGCACACAACTGCGAGATCCGGCACGTCATCTCGAGCAAGGCTCGCAAAGCGTCGTGGCCCGCCCTCGGTGAGGCGGGGGTCGAACACGTCATCGCTCTCGACACAGACGAACAATCGGATGACGACGGCCCGACGTTCCACGGTCGTGCGTGGGCATTCGACGGTGGCACACCTTCTGATCCCGGGACGATCGACCAGGACCTCGCATACATCCTGTACACGTCAGGCTCAACAGGCGACCCGAAGGGTGTGATGCTGACGCACCTCAACTGCCGCGCATTCGTCGAGTGGACGGTCGATCGGTACGGTGTGCACGCCGACGACCGGGTGTCGAGCCACGCGCCACTCCATTTCGACCTCTCGACCTTTGATATCTTCGGTGCTGGTCTCGCCGGTGCGCCTGTTTATCTCGTGCCCAAGAGAGCATCGATATTCCCGGCAGAGATCGCAAAGTTCATCGAGACCCACGGGATCACCGTGTGGTACTCCGTCCCATCGATTCTCACCATGCTGACCGAGAAGGCGGGCCTCGAAGCGGGTGCGCTGCCAAGCCTGCGCACCATCTTGTTCGCTGGTGAGGTCTTTCCGACGAAGTACCTTTCGAGGATCATGCGCTTGCTCCCGCATGTCGAGTTTGCGAACCTCTTCGGGCCGACGGAAACGAACGTGTGTACCGCGTACACGCTCGCTGAGCCACCCGACGAGTCCGACCCACCGATCTCGATCGGGAAGGCGATCGGAAACGTCGAGACGTTCGTTGTGGACGAGGGAGACGAGCTCGTGGGGGCCGGAGAGATCGGGGAACTCCTCGTGCGCGGCCCGACGGTCATGAGCGGGTATTGGGGAGATCCCCAACGCACGGCCCAAAGGCTCGTTCCCAGCCCGATCCCCAGGCACCTCGGCGATCTGGTGTATCGGACGGGAGACCTCGTCGAAGAGCAACCTGATGGGAACTACCGTTTCCTCGGGAGATCTGACAACCAGATCAAATCGCGCGGCTATCGCATCGAACTCGGCGATATCGAAGCCGCACTGGTCGCCCACCCCGACGTGGTCGAAGCGGCAGCGCTCGCCATTCCGGATGAGTTCATCTCCAACAGGATCGTCGCACATGTATCGACCAACGTTGAGATCGATGTGCGCGAAGTCACGGCGTTCTGTGTCGGCCTGATCCAGCGATACATGATCCCTGAAACGATCATCGTCGAGGAGTCGCTACCAAAGACATCGACAGGGAAACTCGATAGACAAGCCCTCCAGCGAAAGCACGAGTAGCAGCTGACGGCTGACCGCTGACGGCTTCCTCAAGAGCCCCCTCTGTCTCGT
>JBDLIR010000348.1:0-2929 GCA_039714815.1 Actinomycetota bacterium
GCTGATGGCTGCTGGCTGACGGCTCGCTTCTGTGCTCTGTTCTCTCTCATCTCTTCCTCAACAATTCGGGAACCAGCTCGAGGCCCCGTTCCGTGTCGATGTCGATGCCGAACTCGGGTGAGATGATGACGGTGGCGTTCGGAGCAGATGCGTAGTGCCGTTGGAACGACCCGACACCGTACGAGAACGGAAAGGAGCCCCGGCCTCCGATGACCGCCGTGCCTCCGTCGTAGCTGGGAGCGATGACCGTTGTCGATCTGCAAGCCTCCGCAACGGCGGCTATGGCATGTGCAGTTACCAGAGGGAGGTCGGCGTGGACGACGAGCCAGGGGGACGAACCGACCATCGAAACTCCGGCATGGACGGCTCCCGTCAACCCGCCGCCCTGGTCTTCACACACTGCAGCTGACTGCTGCCGCGCCCACGTCGCGACCTCGTCGGAGGCCGTGATGACGGTCGTCTGTAATCCGGCGGTGGCGATTGCGGTGAGAAGTCTGGATGCAAGGATGCGCGACAGGCGGGATCGCTCGTCGGAATCGAGGGTCTCGGAGAGCCGTGTCATGCCCGTGAAACTGCGGATAGGCACGAGGACCGCCGGTTGGTTCACGGTTACGCCTTCTTGGCTGGGAACTCTGCGAACTGGATCAATACGCCATTGCTCGACTTGGGGTGAAGGAACACTTCCTTCCAATCGTCGAGCCTGTCGTCGAACCCGGTGACGGTGAACCCCATCTCTTCGGCTTTGGCAGTGGCCTCGTTGATGTCGTATACCTTGAAGGTCAGGTGGTGGAGACCTTCGCCGCGTTCGGTGAGGAATCGTCTGATGAAGTGATCAGGGTCAGGGCTCAGCGGGGCGATCAGCTCGAGGCGACCCGACCCCGGAAGGTCGTACTGTGCCCAGCGGAAGTCTCCCCAGGGGTTCGTCCCTCCGTCGAAATACTCCCCGCCAACGAGCGCGACAAGAGGTGCAGCGGCGTCGATGTCTTCGACAGCCATGGACACGTGGTCGAATCGTTCGATCACGGACCCCAGTTGATCGGTGGTCTCGCTGTGATCGATCACGGTGTCGCCAAACGGCGTTCGTACCACTGGAGGATGAGGCTCAACGACACGGTCAGTGCAAGGTACAGCGCCGCCAGGATCATGAACCCTGCGAAGAACTGGAAGCTCCGACCGGTCCAGAGTTTCGTCATCTGCGTCAGTTCGCGCACAGCGAGGATCGACACGAGCGAGGAATCCTTGAGGAGGGCTATGAGATCGTTCCCGAGGGCGGGGAACACGTTCTTGAGTGCCTGCGGCCACACGATGAGGCGAAACACCTGGACACGGTTCAGGCCGACGGCCATGCCAGCCTCGCGCTGGCCGATCCGCACAGACTCGATCCCTGCCCTGAAGACCTCGGCGATGAACGCCGCATAGATGAGGCCGACCGCCACCGTCGTCTTGAACGTGTTCGACGCGAAGAACGACTGCGGCGAGACTCCGATGAGGTCCACCAACCAGGGAACGATCACGAGACCGAACATGAAGATCGTGACGAGCACAGGGATCCCACGGATGACCTCGATGTAGAACGTGGCGAAGTTCTTGAGCCATACGCTCTTGGACATCCGCCCCAGTGCGACGAACAGACCGAAAACGAACGCGATGATGAAGCCACCGACGGTTACCGAGATCGTGAGGCTGAGGCCGTCCTTGATGAACTGGAATCCGTCATTCCATGTCGGATCCGTGAAGATCTTGAAGATCGGGAAGGCGATGACGGCGAGGATTCCGATGAACCAGTACGGAAATCCCGTCCATTCGTAACGGACTTTGGCTCCTGGCGGTGTCGGATCGGCGCCGATCTCTGGCTCGAATGTGGTCATATGAGTCCTCAGGGTCGCTGAGGTGAATCTAGTTGCCCTGCACGCGGAAAGGAACCGGGCGGACCCGGTTCCTTTCTCGTGAGTGCGGTGCGTCCTCGTGTGAGGCGCTACATCGCGTTCTAGAAGTCGATGAACCACTTCTTGATGAGCTCATCCATCGTACCGTCTGCCTTCATGTCAGCGATCGCCGTGTTAACGACTGCCGTCAGTTCCGAACCCTTGGGGAAGATGAACCCGAGTGGGTCCGACTGAAGGTCGTCAGGCAGCAGACTTGTCTGGTCGGCGTTCACACCTTGATAGCCCTGGCCTGCGACGTCATCGATGATGACGGCGTCTACATCGCCGGCCATGAGAGCCTGCACGGCAACCCCGAACTGGTCGAATGCGTCGATACGGTCCTCACCAACGAGTTCTGCGCCTAGCTCGTAGTTGGTCGTGCCGACCTGGGTGCCGAGCTTGTAGTCACCGGCTTGGAAATCCGCGAGGCTTCCGAATCGGCTCTCATCAGTGCGAACCATCAGCTTCTGGATCGTTGTCATGTACGGATCTGAGAAATCGACGACTTCCTTGCGGTCCTCGGTGATCGAGATGCCGTCAGCAGCGGTGTCGTACACGCCCTGGCCGGTCTCTTCGATGACCGCCGGCCAACCGGCTTCGACGAACACAGGGTCGCAGTTGATGCGATCGCAGATCTCAGCCCAGATGTCGTAGTCGAATCCTTGCGCCACACCGTCTTCGATGAAGTTGAACGGCGTGTATGCGTTCTCAACGCCAACCTTGACTTCACCGAGATCTTCTCCAGCGCTGTCCGAACTCGAGCAAGCTGTTGCAACGAGCGCAAGAGCCAGAGCGACGATCGCGATTCGAATTGTCTTTTTCATGTACTCATCCTCCATGTCATGCGCGAGTGCGCGCTTCTACGCTAGTAGAGCACGCAGCGATGTGGAAAGATCGCTCGCGGGCTCGCTTCCAGATACCAGATCGCTCGCGGGCTCGCTTCCAGATACCAGATCGCTCGCGGGCTCGCTTCCAGATACCAGATCGCTCGCGGGCTCGCTTCC
>JBDLIR010000349.1:0-2928 GCA_039714815.1 Actinomycetota bacterium
CGAGAACGCCGTGATGGATGTTCTCTGGGATTCCGAAGGATGGCTAACTCCGCGTGACGTGCAGTCCCGACTCCCTGTTGAGCGAACGGTCGAGTACACGACCGTCATGACGGTGCTTGCACGTTTGTGGAAGAAGGGTCGGCTCGAGCGTGAACGCAGTGGCCGGGCCTACGCCTACCTTCCGGTGCGAACGCGTAGCGAGCATGCCGCGATGCGGATGGAGGAGATTCTCGAAACCGCCGGCGACCGCTCGGTTGCCCTCGCTCAGTTCGCGGGCCAGCTGTCTGCATCCGAACGTAGGAAGCTCAAGGTCATGTTGGAGGAGGGATGAGCAGTGACATTCTCTCCGAGGCCCTGATCATCGCGACGATCGCCCTTGTCGGGATGCCGCTGGTCGCTCGTCGTGTGCGCACCGCCTTCCGCCCGGTTGAGTTGACTCGATACAACGCGGTCACGATGTCGAGCGGTGTAGTGCTCCTCTTTGTCGCGTTGGTTTTGTGCGCAGTTCCTGTGACCATTGCCGTTGGTGGCGGGTCAGTGCTTGATCGGCACTTCTTCCCGGGGGACACGATGGTTGGATGGCTGTCCGCCACGGCAGCAGTCATATTGATCATCACAATGGTCATTGGGTACAGAAGGGTTCGGCGGATCGAAGCCCGTTTGCGGATCGAACCGTCGATCGGTGCACATTTCTCGCTTGCGGGATTCGATCTCGTGGTGCTGAGCGCGGACGAACCCATGGCGTACGCAATTGGCGGACACCACCCCCAGGTTGTGATCACAGGCGGGCTTCTCGACCAGCTCTCTGTGCCAGAACTCGTGTCGGTTGTGGAGCACGAAAGAGCCCATATCTCGCTCAATCACCGTCTGCACCTGACCCTCGTCGGGATGATCGAGCCCGCAGCGTCGTGGTTCTACCCGGCGCGGCGACTCGTCGAGGCATTCAGCTTCGCGCTTGAGCACGCTGCCGACTCTCGAACGAGCGATCGGTCCGCAACCCGACGGGCACTCCTCTCAGTCAGCGGAGTATCCACACCAGTGGGTGTCGCTGCGTTCTCGGCCGGCAACGTCATTGAGCGCCTGGACGCACTAGGTCGCTACGAAGCCGCCCCGCGTACATCGACGCGGACCCTGATGTACGGATCAGCAATGGCGCTTGGTGGCGTCTCTCTGACAACACTCATCCTGTTCTGGCTCTGACAGAATCCGCTCGTAGGTAGGAAACAACACGATGCTCATCATGTCACGGCGGGTCGCGCAGATTCTGATCTTCAGCATTCTTCTTATCGTCCTTGCTGCCGCGCCTGCGCTTGCTCACGTCGAGCTGTCCTCCAGTGATCCTTCTGACGGTGCAACGGTCACCGCGGTACCCGAAACCATTGAGCTGCTCTTCTCGACAGAGGCGGATCCAGCTGGCGACGGCATCGTCCTCGTCGATGCCAATGGTGAAGCCCTTGTCGCAACGGTGGACCAGGTTGCACAGGATCGGATCGTCGTGACCCCCAACGCGCCGTTGGAGAACGGTGCCTACGGGATTACGTGGACCATGAAGGCGGGAGATGCACATCCGAAATCGGGATCGGTGACGTTCCGCGTAGATGTACCGGCTACAGCGACCGAATCGGCAGAAACGGCCCCGACCGCGCAGGCACAGGACGCGGCTGCTGTTGAGTCGTTGCCAGTGTTCGGCGAACCGAACACGGCACCGGGGGAGTGGCTCGGACGCATCGGCCGCTGGGCTGCGATGTTCGGTGCGCTCGTCGGCATCGGGGCGTTCGCGTTTGCAGCGACCTCGCTCGTTGGCACAGAGAGAGAGGTCCAAGAGGCCGGTTACTGGGTCCGAAGGTCCGGTGTGCTGGTGCTGACCGGCACATTCGTCGAGGTACTCGGGGCATCGATGGTGCTTGCTGGATCGATAGCGGGAGGACTGTCACCGGGATCTCTCGTCGAGGCGCTGTCAGGAGCCTTCGGTGTCGCCGTCCTGTTGCGGATGGCGGGTGGTGCCGCAATGGTGCAGGGCACCGCGGTGAAGGCATCGAAGGCATCAGCGCCCTTGGCGGATCCGACGGCCGTCAGACCCGGTGGCGATGGCGCGGCTGTGGCAACAGCAGTCTTGGAGCACCAGCGAGAGCAGATCGCCTACAGGCTCGATGTCCACCACTCGGTAACTGCCCTCATTGGAGTGGGCTTGGTGACCGTGTCATACCTCTTCGACGGCCACACCGTCACAGCAGCGCCAGCACCCATCGTCCGGTTCGCGAATGTTGTGCATGTTCTCGGTGCCGGCGTGTGGCTCGGAGGTGTCCTTCTGATGGGTCGGATGCTCACCAGCCGATGGCGGCGTGGTGTTGCTCTCGACGCCGCACCGATCGCCATCCGGTTCTCGCTCGTGGCAGCGGTTGCTCTCACTGTCGTTGGCGTGGCCGGTTTCGCTCTCACCTGGACCATCCTCGACGCGCCCTCTGAGCTCATTTCGACAGCTTGGGGACGGCTCCTGATACTCAAACTCCTCGCTGTCGGATCTGCAGCCGCGATGGGTGGATACAACCATTTCATGGTGATCCCGATGCTTGAAGCCAACAGAGATGATGAGCACGCTTCTGATCGCCTGCGACGACTCGTACGTATTGAAGGTGGCATACTCCTCGTTGTCGTTGCGATCACCGCGGTGTTCGTAGGAGCAGCATCATGATTCGCAAGAACGCATCATGGATCGGTATCGGTGCCCTTGTCGTGATCCTCGTGATCGCGGTGGTTGGTTTCGGTGGGAACTCATCGGATACGGACGCAGGCACGGGAATCCCTATCCAGGATCCTGAGCTCGTGACCGCGGGCGAGCCCCTCTACCAAGCCAGCTGTGCGTCGTGCCACGGAACAGATCTCAGGGGAACCGACAAGGGCCCGTCGCACCTGTCAGTCGTCTACGAA
>JBDLIR010000350.1:0-2924 GCA_039714815.1 Actinomycetota bacterium
CGACCCGGCCGCAGCGGCGCTCGCTGCGACGACGCTGATCAACGACCTCGACCTTCGTCTCATCGACCCGGATGGTGTCGTGTATCAGCCCTACACGCTGGACGCTGGCAACCCGGCGAACGTGGCGACCACCGGTAACGACGATGTCAACAACTCTGAAATGGTCGATGGCGTGGCAAACGCGGGAACGTGGACCGTCACGGTCACAGGCACCAGTGTGCCCAGCGGGCCTCAGCAGTACACGCTGATCACGCCCGAAGACGCCGCGGAAGACAACCTGCCGCCGATCGCGGATGCCAACGGGCCCTATGTCGTTGATGAGGGCTCGACCGTCGCCCTCGATGCCACAGGATCGACCGATCCCGATGGCGATGCGCTCACGTACGCATGGGACTTCGATGCCGACGGGGCATTCGACGATGCTGTCGGAGCCACACCGATCTTCGGGCCGCTCGGAGACAATGATGTCGTGACGGTAGAAGTACGGGTAACCGATACAAATGGCGCTTTCGACGACGACACGGCGATCGTGACCATCGACAACGTGCCCCCCGACGTCTTGATCGACGGCGGCCAGACAACGACCATCGACGAGGGTGATCTCCTCGATGTGCTCGCCGGGTTCTCAGATCCGGGTTGGCTCGACACCTACAGCGCGGACATCGACTGGGGTACGGGAGAAAACGACCCCGGCACGGTGTTGGTGACTGTATCAGGGCCGCCCGTAGACGTGGGAACGGTCACCGGCAGTCACCAGTACGGCGACAACGGCCACTTCACCGTCACGGTGACCGTCACCGACGACGATGGCGGTGTCGGCAGCGATGACTTCGCCCTCACGGTGGACAACGTGGACCCGACCGCCACTATCGACGAGTCTGGCACGGTGCTCGTGAACGGCATCCCCACGATCCTGGCGAGCGCGGGCGACCCGGTCGATTTCGAGGGCCAGTCCACCGATCCGGGTAGTGATGACCTGGATCTGAGTTGGGACTGGGACGACGGACCGCCGGCGCCGGACGTCACCACGACGTATCTGGTGAACCCGCCTGCCCTGGATCCGTTACCGAGCCCGACGGTGCAGCCTCGGGATGTGACCGACGCGAAGACGCACACTTTCGGCCAAGCCTGTATGTACGACGTCGGCTTCGATTCACTCGACGACGACAACGGCACGGGGTCCGACAGCGTCAGCGTGCTCATCGTGGGCAACGCCGACCTCATCCGTACCGCCGGATACTGGCACCAGCAGTACAACCAGGGGAACGCTCAGAAGATCGACGACGTGACACTCGAGTGCTATCTCGAGATCGTCGACTTCGTCAGTGACGTGTTCGACGAGGAGGTCGACACATCAACGATCCAGAAGGCCAGAACCGTTCTGAAGAAGACAAATCCCATGGAGAGCGCACTGAATCGCCAGTTGCTCGCCGCGTGGCTGAACTTCGCAAACGGATCGGTCGGCCTCGATGAGTTGGTCGACACCGACTTCGACAGCATTGCGGACACGGTCTTCTATGACGCGATGATGACAGCTGAGACGGCGCGCCTCGATGTTGGGGCGACGAAAGCTGAGCTCGAGGTACAGAAGGACATCCTCGTGAGCATCAACCTGATGGACTCGTGAATCCAACGAATGGGGCCCCGGCCTAGCGGCCAGGGCCCCTGGTTGAGGTGGATGAAACGGGCCAGGGAGAGAAGGACGCGATCCCGGTTTTAGGAACGTACCGTCGGTCGTCCAAGTTGAGAGGGAAGACCGCGACAATATGGGGATGGGTACGTGGAACATGTTGCGGCCTCCCCTTGCAGCGGGCGCCTTGATCGCCGGTCAGATGGCTCGAGCGATCTACCGCGACGATCTTCCGACGCTCGACAATCAGGACCCTTCCGGAATCTTTGGATCTCCAGATGCACGGCCGCTCACAATCGTGTTCCTCGGTGACAGTTCGGTCACTTCTCCCGGCGTCGAGCCGCTCGACCATTCGTGGCCAAGACAGATCGCCCTCCACCTCGCCGCCAACTACCGGGTTACCGCAACAAGTGTTGCCGCTGGCGGCGCGAAAGTCCGGGACGTGCTCGACACGCAACTCGAAGACGCACTCGACGCGGAACCCGACATCGCCTACATATCCGTCGGATCGAACGATGCACTGCGCGGAACCCCCACAGCACGGTTCGAGGCAGACTACGACCGCGTCGTCGGTCGTCTACACGCGGCCTTGCCAGCGGTTGGCCTCTCCGGAATCGGTGACCTCGGGACCATCCCTCGCTTACCGCAACTTGCAAGAGGCGTCGCACGGATACGGGCACGATCGATCGATGCAGCGATCGCACGGGTATCGAAGCACTATCCAAGAACGGTGAAGTCCAATGCATGGGACGTGATGGAGAGCCTGTTCACCAAAGAGTCCGACATGTTCGGAGCGGACCTCTTCCACGCCTCAGCCGAGGGCCACCTCGCCTTCTCAGACGTGGGGAAACCCGTGGCCGACCGCTTGGTCGAGATCTGGCAGGAATCAGCTCACAGCCAACTACAGATGCAAGACACAAGACACCAGACACCAGACACCAGATGCCAGACACCAGATGCCAGATGCCAGATGCCAGATGGTCGGGAACGTAAATCGTAAATCGTACGATCGCAAATCGCCAGAGCTCAGAGGCCAGCAAAGCATCGCGCGTCATGCTGTCTGGAAGCGAGCCCGCGAGCGATCTGGAATCTGGATTCTGGAAGCGAGCCTGCGAGCGATCCGCGAGGCGCCAGCCGAGCCCAGCGAGCCTGCGAGCGATCCGCGAGGCGCCAGCCGAGCCCAGCGAGCCTGCGAGCAGGTCCTTCTCAGCTGTCAGCTGTCGGCTGTCGGCTGTCCCAAAAAGTGCTTGATCATCGAGGACACCGTTCCGATAGCGCCAGTGTTGATCCCTTC
>JBDLIR010000351.1:0-2921 GCA_039714815.1 Actinomycetota bacterium
AGGAGATCGCGCGATGCTTCATCTGGCATCGGGCATCGGGCATCGGGCATCTGGCATCTGGCATCTGGCATCTGGCATCTGGCATCTGGCATCTGGCATCTGGCATCTGCTTTCTGGCTGAAGGCTGCCTACCCTTCCCCCGATGCTGACCGTGAGGAACATATCGAAGCGGTACGGAGACATCGTGGCGCTTCGCGATGTCTCTTTCGACGTGCGGCCAGGAAGGATCCTGGGATTCCTCGGACGTAACGGTGCAGGTAAGACCACGACGATGCGTTCGATCTTCGGATTGGTCAAGACGGACACGGGCACCGTCTCGTACAACGGTGCCCCTGTCGGCCAACAGCAGCAGTCGGAGTTCGGGTACATGCCAGAGGAGCGGGGCCTGTATCCACGGATGAAGGTGCGTGACCAACTGCTGTACCTGGCAAGCTTGTCGGGAATGCGTTCGAGCGATGCAGCGGATTCGACCGATCGATGGCTCAGGCGACTTGGTCTCACGGATCGGGCAGATTCGAAGCTCGAGGATCTCTCTCACGGGAACCAGCAGCGAGTCCAGTTGATCGCAGCGATCGTTCACGATCCGGATCTGCTCGTGCTCGACGAGCCGTTCGCCGGTCTCGATCCCATCGGCGTCGACTCGTTGAGTGAGGTGCTCAAGGAATTCGCGGCGAAGGGTGCCGGAATTCTGTTTTCTTCGCATCAACTCGATCTCGTGGAACACATCTGTGAGGACGTTGCGATCATCGATGAGGGTGCGGTCGTGTTGAGCGGAGACCTCCACGAGATCAGACAGGCAGCGAGCTACCGACGGGTACTGATCGAGGTCGATGATGTGCTGTGGACGCCATCGGTCGAAGGAGCGCATGAGGTCTCCTCCGGTGCTCGCACGCACCACATCGTCGATTCCTCCGTTGAGGTGGAGCGGTTGCTCCACCTCGCGAACGCTGATGGCCCGATAACTCGGTTTTCCTACGAGGTCCCTGCACTGTCAGATATCTTCCACGAGGCGGTTGCGACGTGAATTCGACGAGTCAGATGTGGATCGTCGCCAAACGCGAGTTCATGGAGCGATCCAAGACGAACGCGTTCCGGATCACTCTCGTCGGTCTGTCCGTCTTGATCATCGTCGGCATCTTCGGCGTCTCCGTTATCACCGGAGACGCTGATGCGGCTGCCATAGGCGTCGGAGGCGTCTCTCCCGAAGGGATCGTTGAGGACATCGAAGCGGTCGCCGAGGCCTCAGGTGAGGACGTGATAGTGACCGAATACGACTCGGAGGCTCTTGCCAGGGATGCCATCGAGTCAGGTACTGTCGAGGCGGTGCTGATCGACGGGGAGACAGTCGTCTCGCAGTCGTCGCCCTCAGCAACGGTGTCTTCGATTCTCGCTACGGCTGCGCAGGCGAACGCTCGCAAGCAGGTTGCCACGGAACTCGGTCTGAGCGACGCAGACGTTGCCATGTTGGTTGTGCCGATCGTAGTCCAATTCGTGGAACTCGAACCAACGGACGCCGCCGAACCCGAGGATTCCGGAGATGAAGCCAGAGCGGTCGCGTCGTTCCTCTCCTCCATGGTCCTCTTGACGACGATCATGATGTTCGGACAGTTCGTTGCTGTGGGAATCGTCGAAGAGAAGCAGAACCGCATCGTCGAGGTGATTCTGTCGAGGGTCAGAACATCTTCGCTGTTGATAGGGAAGGTTCTTGGAATCGGCGCGCTTGGGCTTCTTCAGGTGGCTGCCCTCGGAGCGGCAGCTGTTCTAGGGTTGGCGATCGCGCCACTCCCGACCTTTGAAGGATGGGACATCACAAGTGTTGGAATCACAGCGGTCCTGTGGCTCGTGTTCTGGTTCATCCTCGGCTATCTCACGTACAGTTTCATGTACGCGACACTTGGAGCCACGATCTCGCGTCAAGAAGACATGCAATCTATCGCCTTCATACCTGCGATCTCGATCATGCCAGCGTATCTCCTGATCGTGTTCTCGATCGAAGGCGGTTCGAACGTGTGGGTCCGGATGGCGTCGTTTGTGCCTCTTTGGTCACCGATCGTGATGCCGTTCCGCATCAATACGGGTGATGCAGCGATCTGGGAGATCGCCCTGTCGATTGCCATCATCGTGCTCGCGATCGTCGGGATGGTCATGCTCGGGTCGCGCGTGTATCGAGGCGCCGCGCTGCGCACAGGAGGGCGGGTATCGGTGCTCGATGCGTGGAGGTCGGGGAGCGAAACTGCCGAAGTGTCTTAACGGCTGGGGAAGTGCGTCGGTCGTCAGCCTGTCGGTGGAGGCCTGAGGAACCGAACACCTGAAGGGGCCGCGCCCCGGGTTCTTTCGAGTGCGAGCCACCATGAGGGCGACGCACCGAGGGACCATCGAAGCGCTGCCGTCAGCACATCACCCGTAGGCCGTGCCCAGATGAATCGCCTCACCCCGAGGATCTGTGCAATACGCGACGGCACCGTCGCAGCGGCCGCATGGAACAGAACTCCATACACGGGCAGCACCGTGGGTGGTAGCGGCGGGTTACGAAGAAAGGCAACCGCCTGCTCCATGCCGGGAGAAGGTCCGGCATCGGGGTGGGTTGCGATCCATCGAGCCAGGTCGGTGCGCGTTTGAGGAAGTTCGGTGGCCTTGACGAGTGCGCCAAGACGTGCTTGCTCTGTGACGTACCGGTCAGCGTCACCACTGGTGAGCGAGTGTGCGCCGTACGCCTCGTACGCCGCTAGGAAGCTGTCGGAGAGGGCGTTATGGACCCAGGATGCAT
The DNA here is from genome assembly GCA_039714815.1 of Actinomycetota bacterium. Taxonomy (GTDB): domain Bacteria; phylum Actinomycetota; class Acidimicrobiia; order Spongiisociales; family UBA5794; genus JAMBLL01. The sequence goes on from JBDLIR010000351.1 coordinate 2,768, forward strand.
ACATCGCGCCACTGGCTGTGTACGGTCTAGCGCGGTGCGATACGCCTTCCACGCCAATGTGGGCCATCCGGACCTTCTCGAGGGCGTTGTGGACCTCAGGCATCGCGCCGTACGTTGTCGCGGTGACGTATGCGCTCGTTCTCGAGAGTCGACC